>NZ_MWIG01000092.1:0-9978 GCF_002156145.1 Streptomyces sp. NRRL B-24572
CTGGAGATCGGCACCGGTTGGGGCGAACTCGCCCTGCGGGCCGCCGCGCGCGGTGCCCGGGTCACCACCCTGACCCTCTCCGCCGAACAGGCCGCCCTGGCCCGCGAGCGGATCGCGGCCGCCGGACTCTCCGACCGGGTCGACGTCCAGCTGCGCGACTACCGCGACATCGAGGGCCGCCACGACGCCGTCATCAGCGTCGAGATGATCGAAGCGGTCGGCGCCGAGTACTGGCCCTCCTACTTCACCGCCCTGCGCCGCGCGCTCGCCCCCGGCGGCAGGATCGCCCTGCAGGCCATCACCATGGGCCACCGGCAGATGCTCCACACCGCCGCCACCCACACCTTCATCAGCAAGTACGTCTTCCCCGGCGGACTGATCCCCTCCCGAGAAGCCATCGCCGAGCACTCCGCCGCCGCCGGGCTGACCACCACCGCCGACGACGGCTACGGCGACCACTACGCCGAGACACTGCGCCTGTGGCGGGAACGGTTCACCGCCCACCGCCCCGCCGTCACCGGCCTCGGCTTCGACCCGGTCTTCCAGCGCATGTGGGAGTTCTACCTCGCCTACTCGGAAGCCGGATTCCGCTCCCGCCACCTCGACGTCCGCCAGCTCCTCCTCACCGAAGGAACCCCCCGATGAGCGCCGCCGACCGCCTCGCGCAACTCCTCGGCCACTTCCTCCCGGGGCCGCTCCCGGTGCGCCTGCGGGCCTGGGACGACAGCCAGGCAGGCCCGCCGGACGCACCCCTGGTCGTGCTCCGCTCGCCCGACGCCCTGCGCCGCCTGGTGTGGCAGCCGGGCGAGATCGGCCTCGCCGAGGCCTACGTCACCGGTGACCTGGACGTCGAGGGCGACCTGGCCGACGCCCTCTCCCAGGCCGGCCGAAACGTCCGTGACCGGCCCTCGGCACGCCCCGGACCGGCGGGCATGGCCGCGGCCACCGCCCTGGCGGTACGCCTCGGTGCCGTCGGCCCACCCCCGAAGCGCCCCGACGGGCGGGCACGACTGACCGGTGGCCTGCACAGCGTCTCGCGGGACCATGCGGGGATCAGCCACCACTACGACCTCTCCAACGACTTCTACGCCCTCCTCCTCGACGAGTCGATGGCGTACTCCTGCGCCTACTGGACCCGGCCCGATGATCCCGCGTACACGCTGGCCGACGCGCAGCGCGACAAACTCGACCTGATCTGCCGCAAGCTCGGCCTGGGTCCCGGGGACCGACTGCTGGACGTCGGCTGTGGCTGGGGGTCCCTCACCGTCCATGCTGCACGCGAACACAAGGCTCGCGTCACCGCCGTCACTCTCTCCCGCTCCCAGCACGAGTTCGTCACCGCGCGGGCCGTCCGCGAGGGAGTGGCCGACCGCGTGGACGTCCAGCTGCGGCACTGGCGGGACATCGACGGCGGCGGCTACGACGCCGCGGCCGCCGTCGAGATGGGCGAGCACGTCGGCGACGCCGAGTACCCCGCCTTCGCCGCCAAGTTGCACGGCACGCTGCGCCCCGAGGGCCGCCTCCTGATCCAGCAGATGTCCCGCGGCGCCCACGCGCCCGGCGGAGGCGCCTTCATCGAGACGTACATCGCCCCCGACATGCACATGCGCCCGGTCGGCCGCACCGTGGACCTGTTGGAGACCGCGGGCCTGGAGACCCGCTCCGTCGAATCGCTCCGCGAGCACTACACGACCACCATCGACGCCTGGCGCTCCACCCTCGAACGGCGCTGGAGCGACGTCGAGGACCTCGTCGGAACGACCGCCGCCCGGGTCTGGCGCCTCTACCTGGCAGGAGCGTCGCTCGCGTTCGCCGAACGCCGCATGGGCGTCGACCAGATCCTCGCCGTCCGCCCCACCCGCGAAGGAGCGTCGGCCATGCCGGCCACCCCCACCGCCTGGTACGTCCCGGCGACCGCATCGTGAACGGCACCGACTGGGGCACCCTCACCGTCAACCTCGCAGCCTGCGCTGCCACGGCGGCGGCGGTGCTCCTCGCCACCTTCGCCGTCGCCGTACGCCGCGGGCTGCACCGGATCGTCGACATCGCCTGGGGTCTTGCCTTCAGCGCCGTCGCCGCCGTCACCTGGCTGCTGTCCGCCGACCGCGGCGACGACGGCCGCCTGCTCGTCGCCGCGGCGACGATCGTCTGGGGGCTACGCCTGGCGGGTCACATCGCACGGCGCTCCCGCGGCCACGGCGAGGATCCCCGCTACACCGCTCTCCTCGACAAGGCCCCCGGCAACCGGACCCTCCACGCGCTGCGCACCGTCTACCTCGGCCAGGCGGCCCTCGTCCGGCTGATCTCTCTGCCCGTCCAAACGGCCTCCTACAGCTCCGCGCCCCTGGGCACCTGGCCTTCTGCGGGATCGCGGTGGGGGCGCTCGGGCTCACCTTCGAGGCCGTCGGCGGCCGCCAACTGGCGCGGTTCAGGGAAGACCCGGTCGGCCGCGGCCGGATCATGGAGCAGGGCCTGCGAGCCTGGACACGTCACCCCGACCACTTCGGTGACAGCCTCGTGTGGTGGGGCCTGTACCTGCTCGCCTGCACCACATGGCAGCCGGCCCTGGCCGTCCTCGTCTCCCCTGTCCTGATGACCCCGCTGCTCACCGTCGGCAGCGGCAGACGCCTCCTGGAGAAACACATGGCCGACCGTCCCGGCTACCCCGCATACGCCGCCCGTACCAGCGGCTTCCTCCCTCGACCGCCCCGCCGGAACGCTCCACGGCCCGGGAGGTAGCCAGTGCCCAGGTCAGCGGCGAACGCGCATCGGGTGCCACGACCGGCCCTGCTGCCCCTCTTCACCGGAACGCCGCCCTCCCGGGCGAAGGCGGCGGTCCTCGTCCTGCACGGCGGCCGGGCGGACGACCTGCGGCCGCTCCCCCCGGTGAACCTGCCCGCGTGGCGGATGCGGCCCTTCGCCACCGCGATCGCGCGCACCACAGCGCACGAGGGAGTCCTCGTCGCCCACGTCCGCTACCAGTACCGCGGCTGGAACGGCCATCACGCTCACCCGGTGACCGACACGCGCCGGGCCCTGGACGAACTGCGGGCGCTCACCGGCTCCGTGCCTGTCGTCCTGATCGGTCACTCCCTCGGCGGGCGGGCCGCGCTGCGCGCCGCGGGCGACCCCGACGTCAAGGGCGTCGTCGCACTCGCCCCCTGGTGTCCGCCGGGCGAGCCCACGGCGCACCTGCACGACCGTACGGTCGTCGCGCTCCACGACGAGGCCGACCGGGTCACTTCCGCAGCGGACACCTGGGCTTTCCTCGCCCGCGCCCGCACCGCAGGGGCCCGCGTTGCAGGCATCGCGATGCCCAGAGGCGGCCACGCCATGATCCGTGACGCCCGCCAGTGGCAACGCTTCACGGCAGAAGCGGCGGCGGCTCTCCTCGGACTCGCTCCCTTCCCCGAAGCACCGACGGACAGCGCGGAAGTCTTCGCCCGTCCTGGCGGCCCTGGAGACCGCCCCTGACTGTCGCACCCGTCCACAGGCCGCGATCGTCCTGTGGGAGCGCACGGGTTCCGTCTTCCGCACCTGAGCCATACCCTTGAGTAACTTGCTGTGCCCGTAGGGCACCGCCATCGACGAGAGACGAGACATGCCCCCTTCCACGACATCAGCCCGGCTGCTCAGCGGCATGCTGATCGGTGCCGGAGTGGCACACTTCGCCGCTCCCCGGCAGTTCGACGCCATCGTGCCCCGAAGCCTGCCCGGCTCGCCCCGGACGTGGACCCACCTGAGCGGTGTTGCGGAGATCGCCGTCGGCGCGGCGATCGCCGCCCCGCGCACACGACGCGCGGGCGCGCTGGCCGCGGCCGGGCTGTTCACCGCCGTGTTCCCGGCGAACGTGAAGATGGCATACGACTGGCGCCACCGCCCCGCCCCGCTCCGGGCGGCAGCACTGGCCAGACTCCCCCTCCAGGCGCCGCTCGTGCTCTGGGCGTTGAGCGTCCGCCGGGCCGGGCGACCCGACAGCTGACGGATTCCCCGCTCACTCCGGCAGGACGGCACCCACGACCCCCTCTCCCCGGAACCCGAGCGGCGGGGCGGCGCGAGCGGGCGAGGCCGGAGACCGCGGCCCAGACACGGCACCCACCGCAACCAGGCGCCTCGCCTCGTGGTCATCTCCCGGACCGCCGGCAAGCGCCGCCCTCAGCCCCGAGCGTGGCGCACCGCAGATCCTCAGGCCGCCCCGGAAGCGGGGGCTTCGGACCGTCAGATGGATCCGGGTGTGCAGCCGACGAGGCACGAGGAGAACCTCGACAGGAGGGAGCACCACGGCGGACATGCGTGCCGGTACGCCGCCGGAGTTCGTCCCGCGGATGACCTGGAGGGTGAGGGAGAGGTCCAGAATCCGTCCGCGGCGCGTCATGCGGCAGCGGGACGGCATGCCCCCGGAATGGGGAGAACCGGCCTGGACAACCCTGCGGACGGCCCTGTCGTCCAGCGCACGTCCGGGGCCACGGGGCGCGGACGCCGAGGCGCCCGCCGGGGCAGCTGCGCCATCAGCAGGCCCAACGCGTTCAAGTGCGCGCGACGTCATGGCCCGGCCGTCCGGACCTTCCTCGTACCGGGTCGAGGTGTGCTCGGTTCGCTCGTGGCTCAGGTGCTGCCGGAGATGACGCCGAGGGGTTCGGTGGTCGGTTGGGCGGAACCGCCGACCGGTTCGACGGTGATACCGACGACGACCACGTTGCCCGGAGGGCCTTCGAGCACGCGTGTCGCACGGTCGCCGGCGTCGTCCAGAAGGCCCGCGGGACGCACGTCCCGGCCACCGCAGCCCGGCTACACTCCCCACTCCCAAGCCGCTGACCAGCAGGAATGGAGAAGTCCGGCTGGAGTACTAGGTGTCCGCCGGGCCGCGTCCTCGCGACGCGGCCCGGACCGCCTCGCTCACCCGGTCCGGGGAGATGCGCCAGGGGGCGCCGTGGCCGGGGAGCACCCAGGACGCCGACAGGCCGGCGATCCGGTCCAGGGAGGCGAGCGCCTCGGCCGGGTCGTCGGTGAAGGGCGCGGGCTGCGGGCCGGTGCGCCCGGTGAGGACGTGCCGGGTCGTCAGCGCGTCCCCGACGGCGACCGCGTCGGCGAGCGGGACGTGCACGGCCACGCTGCCCGGGGAGTGCCCGGGCATCCCCACGATCACCGGGCTCCCGGGCAGGTCCAGCACGTCGCCGTCGGCGACCTCGGTGACGGCGCCGAGGTGGCGCGTGCGCAGGGCGTTCTTCCGGAGGGAGTGGCCGAGGAAGCCGAGCGCCGGGCCCGGACGCCACGGGCCCAGCGCGACCGCGGGCTTCGCGCCCGTTCGGGCGCGGTCGGCGTCGGCGGCGTGCACGAACACCGGCACGCCGTGCGCGCCGCGCAGGCGCTCGGCGAAACCGATGTGGTCGGAGTCGCCGTGGGTCAGCACGAGGCCGCGGACGTCGTCGACGGACTTGCCGAGCGAGCGGAGTTCCCGCTGGAGGTCCCGCCAGTGGCCGGGCAGTCCGGCGTCGATGAGCGTGATGCCCTCGTCGGTGTCGATGAGGTAGCACGCCACGAGGTCGTTCCCGAGGCGGTGCAGGTGGGGTGCGAGTTTCACGGTTTCTCCCGGTGGGGCGGAACGGGTGGGGGTGCGGGGGTCAGTTCGCCGTGCAGGCTCGCGCGATCAGGACGTCCTGTTCGGCGGTGCCGCCGGAGACGCCGACCGCGCCGAGGAACCGGCCGGCGGGGTCGGTGATCGGCAGGCCGCCGCCGATGGAGACCAGGCCGTCGTTGGTCCATTCGATGCCGTAGCAGGGCCCGCCCGGAGCGGAGAGCCCGCCGAGCACGCTGCTGGGCGCCCGGAACAGCGCGGCGGTGCGGGCCTTGCGCAGCGCGAGGTCGATCGAGCCGAGCAGGGCGCCGTCCATCCGGGCGAAGTGCAGCAGGTGGCCGCCGGCGTCGACGACGGCCAGGTTCACCGCCAGGTCAAGACCGGACGCGGCGGCGATGCCCGCCTCGGCGCGGCGGACGGCATCCTGCAGGGTGAGCGCGGTTTCGGACACGGGAACTCCCAGGAGAGCGACGACAGTCGGACACCCCCACCCTCTTCCCGGCTCTGTGGCGGTTCCAGGGTCGGCCACACCCAGGAACCGCACCCCCGCCGTCCGCGACAATCACCACCATGAGCGGACACGGGGACAGGGACGGTGACGGGCGCGGACACGCGGACGGGCGCGGGGACGGGCGTAAGCGCGGCGGCCCGCTCGGGGAGTTCCTGCGGAGCAGACGGGCCGCCCTCACCCCGGCCGAGGTCGGCCTGCCCGACAGCGGCCGGTTCCGACGCGTTCCGGGGCTGCGCCGCGAGGAGGTCGCCCAACTCGCCGACGTCGGCGTGGATCACTACACCCGGCTCGAACAGGGCCGCAGCACCGGCGTGTCGGAGGCCGTACTGGCGTCCGTCGGCCGGGCCCTGCGGCTGGACCGGGACGAACTAGCCTACCTGCGCGCTCTGGCCCGGTCCGGCCCGCCCGTCCGACTGCGGTCCCGGCCGGACCGGACCAGGCTCTCGACCCCGCCACTCGGGCGCTGCTGGCCGGACTGGGCGCCGCCCCCGCGCTGGTACTCGGGCCGCGCAACGCGATCCTCGGCTGGAACGCCGCGGCTGCCGCGCTCTTCCTCGACTTCGCCAAACTCCCGCCCGCGGAAAGAACCCTGGTACGGCTGCTGTTCCTCGAGCCGGCGTTCCGGGCCCGCTACGCCGATTGGCCGGCCGCCGCCGAGGACGCCGTCGCCCGGCTGCGCCTGCAAGTTGCCGAACGGCCCGGGGACGGGCAGTTGCACCGGCTGGTGGCCGAACTGACCGAACAGGACGCCGACTTCCGCCGGCTGTGGGCGGGCCACGCGGTCAGGGGTGCCGACCGGGGGCGGAAGACGTTCCTCCACCCGCTGGTGGGGGACCTCGAACTCGACTGGCAGGCACTGACGTTCAACGCCCAGCAGGAGCGGTCGCTGGTGGTGTGGACGGCCCCGCCGGGCAGCCCCGCCGAGCAGGCGCTGCACTTCCTGTGCGCCTGGGCGGGCCGGCCGGCGGTGGAGCGCTGACCGGCCCGTGGCGACCGGCCTCCGGCGCGGTGCCCGTCCCGCCTGCCGGGTCACTCCGCCGGGCGGGCCAGCTCCTCCGCCAGCGACCGCTGGAAGGCCGTCACCAGCGCCTGCACCACCATCGGATTGATCCGGTCCGTCAACTCCTTCATCCGCTCGAGCTCTTCGGGCTCCGGGCCGCTCTCGCGGTACGGCCGCCACGCGGTGTCCCGGAACAGCCGGTGCAGGTCGTGCGCGGTCGCCCGGCCGTGCAACCGCACTCTCCTGGTCCAGCCCCCTTTGGCGCGAGGGCCGGCGGCGAGTTGGTGCGGGCGCCGGCCGCGTGCTGGCGGGCCCGCACTATGGTGGAGTCGACCGAGGTGTCGCAGTCGATGTCGCCGGCCGCGTCCGCTTCCGCCTGAATCTGCTGGAGCAGGTGCTCCCAGGTCCTGTCGGCCGACCACAGCCGGTGGCGTTCGTAGACCGTCTTCCACGGGCCGAACCGCTCGGGCAGGTCACACCAGTGCACACCGGTCCGCACCCGGTGCAGGATCCCGTCGATCACCTGCCGATGGTCCCGCCACCAGCCACGACGCCTGTTGCTGACCGGCAGGAACGGCCGCAGCCGCTCCCACCCGGCATCCGTGAGATCTCCCCGCCCGCTACACTCGCCACCACCAGGCCGCTGACCAGGGAAAACGAAGAACTCTCACTGGAGTACTAGGACTTGTCCGGCCGATCACTCGCCTCGTTAGGGTGACCCAACAGTGGGGGTGATGAGTGCAGTGGAGATGAGCCGGAATGAGGCCGTTGCCCTCGTGCAGCGGATCATGGATGCGGACTACACCTCCGAAGAGGAGGCGGACGGATGGTTGGACATGCTCGACAGAGCTCTGGCATGCCCAACTGGCCACGTCAGTGACTTGATCTTCTGTCCGCCAGAGCGGGATCCCGCGGCCGCTGAAGTGGTTGATCAGGCCCTGGCCTATCGGCCGATCGCCTTGTGAGGTCGGCGCTTAGCTTCGGAGCCAGATCGTGAGGGCTGCTGCGGTGGCCGTGCCGAGGTGGACGTAGCCGCGCTTGTCGTAGCGGGTGGCCACCGCTCGGTGCTGCTTCAGCCGGTTGATCGCCCGCTCGACGGTGTCACGCTGGACCCGTCCGAGAAGGCCGCCCGTCTCATCCAGGTGCCCGGTTGGGGCGACGGGACGCTCAACGTGACGGCGGTGCTGGTCTTCCTGAGCGTGCTGTACGTGGCGTTCCGCTCCCCCGGGGCCGGGTGGTGCTGACCGAGGACGACGAGGCCCGGCTGCGGGCCCTCCTCGACCGGCACGGCGAGCGGGACTCCCTGAGCTGCTTCGCCCTGCGCCGCGACAAGGCGGCCGTCTTCTCCCCGAGCGGCAAGGCGGCCGTGACCTACCGCGTGGTCAACGGCGTCTCCCTGGCCTCCGGCGACCCCGTCGGAGATCCCGAGGCATGGCCGGGCGCCATCGACGCCTGGCTCGCCGAAGCACGGGCGCACGCCTGGGTCCCGGCCGTGATGGGGGCGTCCGAGGAAGCGGGAGTGGTCTACGGACGACATCGGCTGCGGCCCTCGGACCCAGCGCGGGCCCGCGGACCGATCCCACGGTACGAGCACGGCAGGCGCCATTCGCCGAGCCTCGCCCGCCGGCCTGCCGACCGGCCGGAGCGCACCCCCCGAACGGCTGGAGCCGACCCGCCGGGTGTCCGCAGTCGGTGGGTGATCACGTCACCACGTACCCTGCCCGGCGTACGGTCGACGTCAGGCGAACCCGTACGAGCACGCGGGACCCCCGGACGCACGGGGCGCCGAGCAGCGGGACAGCGCAGACGAGAGTGTGATGCGGGACGCCGGTGATCCGGGTAGTGGTGGTGGACGACGAGGCCCTGGTGCGGTCCGGTTTCCGGATGATCCTGAACGCGTCCGACGGCATCGAGGTCGTGGCGACCGCGGAAGGGGCGCAGGCCGCCGACGTGGTCCGGCGCGAGTTGCCGGACGTCGTGCTCCTCGACATCCGCATGCCGGACGTGGACGGCCTGACCGTGCTGCGGCAGATCCGGACGCTGCCCGAACCGCCCCACGCAGCCATGCTGACCACCTTCGACACCGACGAGTACATCCTGACCGCACTGCGCTCGGGAGCCTCCGGCTTCCTGCTCAAGGACACCGAGCCCGAGCGGCTCGCCCAGCTGGTCCGCACCCTGGCCGCGGGCGGCGTCGTCATGTCGCCGAAGGCATCACGCGCGCTGCTCCGCAGCCACCCGGGGGCAGGAGCACCCCAGGACGCGGAAGGACTCTCCAACGCCGACATCGGCACCCGCATCCACCTGAGCACGGGCACCGTCAAGGACCACGTCAGCTCGATCCTGACCAAGCTGCGGGTCACCAGCCGCGTCCAGGCCACACTCCTCGCCGAGCGCGCCGGACTGCTCACCCACAACGACGACAACACGGCGCGGGACAACGGTCGATGAACAGGGGGCGGGCACTCTGGCGGCGCGTACCGCCCTGCGGATGGCCGTCAAGGACTCCGACGCCCGCGAGACCGCCCGCACCATCCGCACCCCGAGCGCGAACACCCTCGACGAACTCCGCCACATGGTCGCCCTGCTCCGCGCCTCAGGCGGCAAGGCAACCGAACTCACCCCCCGGCCCACCCTCGCCGACCTCCAGCAGCTCATCGCCAACAGCGGCATCGAGACCACCCTGACCGGCGAGCTTCCTCCTGGCATCAGCACCACCGCCCAGCGCACCGTCTACCGCACGGTCCAGGAAGCCCTCACCAACGTGCGCAAGCACGCCCCCGGAGCCGGCGCCGAGGTACGCCTGTGGCACGACGCACACCACTTCGGCGTCACCGTCACCAACACCGCCCCCACCCGCCCGACCGTCCCCCTCCCAGCGCCCGCCACGGC
>NZ_MWIG01000920.1:0-344 GCF_002156145.1 Streptomyces sp. NRRL B-24572
ATCACGTCCAGCCCCGCCCGGCCCTGCGCCAGCAGTGCGTCCGCCTCGTCCGGGGCGAGGCCGGAGGCCCGTGCCTCCTCCGCCACGGCCCGTTCCAACAGCCGCTCGGCCTCGGCCCGGTGACTCTCCCGCATCTGCGTTCCCCCTCCGCGCGTGCCCGACGAATCCGGCCCAGTGTCCTGCGTCGCGCGCGTCGGCGCGAGAGAGCGGAGAAAGGAGGAGACCGCTGCGGCAGGATGGGGACATGCCGAACCGACTGGCCCATGAGACCTCCCCGTACCTCCTGCAGCACGCCGACAACCCGGTCGACTGGTGGCCGTGGTCGGCCGAGGCCTTCGAGGAGG
>NZ_MWIG01000920.1:420-547 GCF_002156145.1 Streptomyces sp. NRRL B-24572
TCCTCACCCCGGACGCCGCCCCCTTCTACTTCGGTACGTACTTCCCGCCCGAGCCCCGCCACGGCATGCCGTCCTTCCCGGAGGTCCTGGAGGGCGTCAGGGCCGCCTGGGCCGACCGTCGCGGCGA
>NZ_MWIG01000921.1:0-631 GCF_002156145.1 Streptomyces sp. NRRL B-24572
GGCACCCTGATCCTCGGCGGCGAGGCCCTGCGCGGCGAAGCCGTCCGAGCCTGGCGCGCCGCCCACCCGGCCGCGACCGTCATCAACGCGTACGGGCCGACCGAGGCCACCGTCAACTGCATGGAGTTCCGCGTCGCACCCGGCGCCGAACTCCCCGACGGGCCGGTGCCCGTCGGCCGCCCCTTCGCCGGCACCCGCACCTACGTCCTCGACGCTGCCCTCCGGCCCGTCGGCGACGGCGTCCCCGGCGAGCTGTACGTCGCCGGCGTCGTCCTCGCCCGCGGCTACGCCGGCCGCCCGGACCTCACCGCCGAACGCTTCGTCGCCGACCCGTACGGCCCGTCCGGCGAGCGCATGTACCGCACCGGCGACCTGGTCCGCCGCCGCGCCGACGGGAACCTGGAGTACATCGGCCGCGCCGACGACCAGATCAAGCTCCGCGGCTTCCGCATAGAACCGGGCGAGATCGAGGCGGCCGCCGCCGCCCACCCCGACGTCACCCGCGCCGTCGTCCTCGTCCGCGAGGACCGCCCCGGCGACCCGCGGCTCGTCGCCTACGTCACCCCCGAGGACGTCGCCCCCGACGCGCTGCGCGCCCACCTCGCCGACGCGCTGCCCGAGTACATGGTGC
>NZ_MWIG01000922.1:0-2122 GCF_002156145.1 Streptomyces sp. NRRL B-24572
TCGGTGGAGGCGCCGCCCGCCCAGTCGATGCCGCCGGTGCCGGCGGAGGCGCCCTTCTTCACCTTGACCGTGAACAGGGTCAGGGAGCGGGCGGCGCCTCCACCGACCTGCGCACCACGACCGTCTCCTCCGGCGGCATCCTGCCCGTCTACAACAACGCGGGCGTGGCCGGCGCCTACCCGGGCCAGTACCAGGACAACGACAACGCCCACTTCCTCCAGCGCTGGGACGGCACCGCCTGGGTCGCCTACCCCAAGGAGATCGGCGGCATCGCGCCCAGCGGCACGATCACCACCGGCAGCTACCCCGGCCAGTACCGGGACTACAACGGCGGCCAGCTCCAGCGCTGGAACGGCACCGCCTGGGTCGCCTACCAGCCGCCGGTCGAGGTCGAGACGACCGGCACGGGCGCGACCCCGGCCGCCGGCTGGACGCTGGTGGGCTTCGCCGGCCGCAGGACCCGCGGCGTGGCCACCGTGTCCGTGACGGTGACCCGCAACGGCCCCGACCTCACCGCGACCACCGCGGGCAACCTCAGCCCCGACGAACTCCTGTGCACCCTGCCCGCGGGCTGGCGCCCCTCGTTCCCTTACGAGGCCACCGGCACCGACTTCTACGGCCAGGGCTCCTTCACCTTCAACACCGACGGCAACGTCCATGTGCGCACCTGGTCCGCCAACGGCGTCCTGACCGCCGGCCGGAACATCCGCATCACCGCCACCTACGTCCTGTAAGGGGGCCCTCGATGGCAATCGACACGCCCTACCGGGCGATCTTCTGCGACCTGCTCACCGACCAGACGCTGGACATCCTCCCCCTGCGGGACGTCTCGTTCGACGACTACATCGGCAAGGCCGGCTCGCTCTCCGGCACGATCCCCATCCCCGACAAGGCCATCGCCGACCGCGTCAAGAAGGTCCGGGAGGGCCGCACCGCGGTCTATCTGGAGCGCGGCGGCGACCTGTGGTGGGGCGGCATCGTCTGGACCAGCACCCTGCAGTCCAGCGGCCGCGGGGTGCTGACCCTCGGCATCCAGGCCGCCACCTTCGACTCGTACGCCGGACGCCGCCGCATCCGTACCGACATCACGTACAACACCCCCACCGACCAGGTGGAGATCGCCCGCCGGCTGTGGCGCGAACTCGACGTCCAGACCTATCCCGACGCCCCCGAGGGCGAGGAACCCCGCCGGCTCGGGATCACGTTCGGCGACGAGATCCCCAAGTTCCAGAAGACGGCCTCGTGGCGCAAGGGCGACGAGACCGTCTACCTGGAGGCGCTCGACCAGCTCGCCGCCACGGAGAACGGCTTCGAGCACCAGATCATGGTCTACCGCGACCCGGTCACCGGGCGGCGGATCCGACAGCTCCGGATCGGCGAGCCCAAGATCGTCACCGGCGCGACCGACCTGATCTTCGACCGGCCCGGCGTCATCCTGTCGTACTCCTTCCCGTACGACGCGACCCGCGGCGGCACCACCGCCCTCGCCCGCGGCGCCTCCACCAACGCCAACGCCGCCGCCGAGTCCCGGCCGATCTACTCCACCCAGCAGTACGCCAGCGACCTGCTCGCGGACGGCTGGCCGCTGATCGACCTGTCCTCGGACCACAACGAGGTCACCGACCCGCTCGCGCTCGACTCGGTCGCCGCCACGGAACTCGCGCAGTCCCGCGGCGCCGTGGTGATCCCCTCGATCAGCATCCACCTCGGCGGGATCGTCCCGCCGGCGCTCCTCGGCCGCGTCGCCCGCATCCGGATCACCGACGAGTGGTACTCCCAGGGCCTCGACGCCCGCTACCGCATCGTCGGCGCCAAGATCACCCCGCCGGAGCGCGGCCGCCCCGACACCGCCGAGCTCTACCTCGAGGAGGCCTGATGCCCCAGCTGCCCGAGGACATCATCGACCGGCTCAACCAGATGGAACGCCGGCTCAAGGCCCTGTCCACGGCCGTGAACACCCGTCCCGCCGTCAACGAGTTCCGGCCCCCGCAGACATCCGGCAGCGTCACCATCACCCGGCCGCTGTTCCGGATCTTCGACGGCTACAACCACGAGATCTTCGCCGACGACATCATGACCGGCGGTCTCGCCCGGCCCTGGCTGCAGCTCATGCCGCCGCTGG
>NZ_MWIG01000923.1:0-6320 GCF_002156145.1 Streptomyces sp. NRRL B-24572
CGCCCTCTACGGCGCCGACGGTCTCGGCTTCACCATCGCCCGCTACAACATCGGTGGCGGTGACAGCCCCGAGACCACCCCGTACATGCGGGCCGGCGGTGCCGTCCCCGGCTACTGGAACCGGCCGGGAGCGGAGACCCCGGGCTGGTGGGACCCGAACAACCCCACCCACTGGAACGACCGGGCCGACGCCAACCAGCGCTGGTGGCTGACCGCCGCCAAGGCCCGCGGCGCCACCACCTTCGAGGCGTTCTCGAACTCCGCCCCGTACTTCATGACCAACAGCGGTCTCGTCTCCGGCTCCGTGGACGGCGGGTCGGACAACCTCCGCTCCGACCAGTACGACCGGTTCGCCGCCTACCTCTCCGGCGCACTGCGCCGCGCCGAGCAGGGCTCCGGCGTCACCTTCACCTCGATCTCCCCGGTCAACGAGCCCTCCGCGAGCTACTGGAAGGCCGGCGGACGGCAGGAGGGCTCCCACTGGGACCCCGCCTCCGTGGCCAGGATCGTCAGCACCCTGCGTACCACCCTCGACGCGGCCGGCAAGAGCACCAAGGTCTCCGCCATGGACGACTACGGCCCGGACGTCGCCTCCTGGCAGTGGAGCCAGTACGCCCCCGCCGTCCGGGACGCCGTCGGGCGGATCAACGTCCACACCTACAACACGGGCGGGCGCACCGCCGTCCGGGACATCGCCAAGGGGGAGAGCACCCCCCTGTGGATGTCGGAGAACGACCTCGGCGGCAGCGTCGGCCAGAGCTTCACCGACATGCGACCGGGACTCGACCTCGCCGCCAAGATCACCACGGACATCCGGCAGCTGGAGCCCAGCGCCTGGGTGCTGTGGCAGGCGGTCGAGGACTACGAGAACATGACCCCGGAGCGCGAGAACTCCAACTGGGGTCTGATCCAGACCGACTTCACCCCGGCCGACGCCGCCACCGAGCCCCTGCGCAAGAACAAGAAGTACTGGACGATGGCCCAGTACAGCCGGTTCATCCGTCCCGGCGCCCATGTCGTGCCCACCGACGACCCCGACACCCTCGCGGCGGTCCGCCCGAACGGCCAGGGCCTCGTCCTCGTCCACACCAACCACGGTTCGACCGCCCGTGACCTCACCCTCGACCTCGGCGGCTTCGAGACCACCGGCGGCGCCGTCGAGCGCTACACCACCGACGCCACGCGGAACGTCGAGCGCGGCACGGACCTCACCGTGACGGGGAAGGCCCTCCGGGCCACCGTCGCTCCCGGCTCCGTCACCACCTTCGTGCTCCCGGGCGCCACCGGCGTGAACGCCGCCGACACCGGCACCCCCACCGGTGCGCCCCGGCAGATCCTGAACGACAACAGCGGCAAGGCCCTCGCCGTCACCACCGTGGCCGGCCAGGACAGCCTGGTGCAGCGGACCGCGAACACCGCCGACACCGCCCAGCAGTGGACGTTCACCAAGACCTCCGCGACCGACTGGAGCAGCACCGCCACGTACCGCGTGACCAGTGCCAAGACGGGCAAGGCGCTCTCGGTCACGGCGGGCGCGCTCGGCTTCGCCACCCCCGGAGCCGGCGCCGAACAGCAGTGGATTCGCTCGACCGCCGGTGACGGCCACGCCACCCTGGTCAACAGCGCCACCGGACAACTCCTCGACGTGTCCGGCGAGTCGACGGCCGACGGTGCGCCCGTCGGCGTCTACCGGCCGACCGCCGGCGCCAACCAGTCCTGGACCTTCCGCTCCACGGCCGCCGACGTCTGGCAGACCCCGGTCTTCCGGCACAGCGGCAAGTGCCTCGACGTGGCGGGCGTCTCGACCGCCGACGGCGCCCAGGTGTTCCAGTACGGCTGCAACGGAGGCGCCAACCAGCAGTGGTCCCTGCGGCCCGCCTCCACTGGTTACGTGAACATGGTCGCCCGGCACAGCGGCAAGTGCCTGGACGTGAGCGGGGCTTCGGCCGCCGACGGTGCCCAGGTCCTCCAGTACGGCTGCAACGGCGGCCGGAACCAGGAGTGGGCCGTGCACAGCGTCGACACGAGCCACGTCACTCTGATGGCCCGGCACAGCGGCAAGTGCCTCGACATCGAGGGCGGTTCGACCGCGGACGGGGTGGCCGTCCGCCAGTACGCCTGCAACGGCGGCACCAACCAGCAGCTCCGCATCGGCTGACAACGCAAGACGGGCCGGGCACCGACCACTGGGTCGGTGCCCGGCCTTCTGTTGTACGCGGTCGGCGGCGCCTGGGCGCGCAAGTCCCGAGGAGCGTACGTCGGCGCACGCAAGAGGCGGAACGCCGGGTTCGGGGGTGGGATGTCCGAACCCGGCGCTCCGGGCATCTGGTTACTCCTCGGTCGGCCCGAGGTCGGGCGTCTCGCGCAGGCTCACCGTGCGGGTCCGGGGGCCCGCGTGGAGTTCGAGGACGACGATCTCGTTCGTGCCCGCGCGCAGGACGGGGGCGGGGACGTACAGGGAGGCCTGCGGGCCGCGGGACCAGTAGCGGCCGAGGGGGAAGCCGTTGACCCAGGCGTTGCCCTTGGTCCAGCCGTCGAGATGCAGGAAGGTGTCGGCGGGGTCCGTGACCTCGAAGGTGCCCCGGTGGAAGGCCGGGCCGACGGGCACGGTCGTGGTCGCCGCGAACGGGACGCGGTCCAGCTCGGTCAGGGGGAGTGCGTGCTGGGTCCAGCCCGCGAGCTCGACGCCGTCGAGGAGGACCTTCCCCAGCAGACCCTTCCGGTCGTGGATGCCCTCGCCGTAGTTCACCCGGCCCTGGTTCTCGACCAGGACCGAGAGCACGCTGCCGGCCCGGGGGACCGTGAAGGCCAGGGCGTGCTCGTGGTTCTCGCGTTCCAGGACGCCGACGGGCTGTCCGTCGACGAAGACCTGGGCGCGGTCGCGCACCTGCTCGATCTCCAGGAGCGCCGGTCCCGCGAGGGGCAGGGGCGTCTCGTAGAGGACGAAACCGAAGTCCTGCTCCAGCTCCTCCATGGTCAGCGGGCGGCGGGACTCCACCGCCGTCGCGAGCGCGGCCGCGCTCGGCAGCAGACGGGCGCTCTCGGTCAGCGCGACGGCCGGGACGGCCAGCTTGGGACCGGGCGCCGGTACGGGCTCGGCCGGCACGGGCGCGTACTTGGCGATGATGTCGCGGAAGGCGGTGTACTTCGCGGTGGGGTCGCCGGCCTCGTCGAGGGGGGAGTCGTAGTCGTACGACGTGATGGTGGGCCGGTAGGTGTGCTTGTCGTTGGCGCCGTTGGTGAAGCCGAAGTTGGTGCCCCCGTGGAACATGTAGAAGTTGACCGAGGCGCCGGTGGCAAGGAGTTCGTCGAGCTCGCGGGCGGCCTCCTGCGGGTCGCGGACGACGTGGCGCGCACCCCAGCGGTCGAACCAGCCGATCCAGAACTCGGACGTCATCAGCGGCCCCTCGGGGCGCTGGGCGCGCAGGTCGGTCAGGTGGTGGGCCGATCGGCTGCCGAAGTTCGCGGTGGCGAGCACGCCGGGCAGGGCGCCGCGTTCCAGGTCGACCGGCTGGTCGCAGGTGAAGAGGGGGACATCGACCCCGCAGCGGCGCAGCGAGTCGGCGATGCACTCCATGTAGGCGGTGTCGTCGCCGTAGGCCCCGTACTCGTTCTCCACCTGCACGGCCAGGACCGGGCCGCCCTGTGAGGCGAGGTACGGCCGCAGTGGGGTGAGGAGTCGCTCGAAGTAGTCGTCGACGGCCGCGAGGAAGCGGGGGTCGCGGGTGCGCAGTCGGATGTCCGGTTCGGCGAGCAGCCAGGAGGGCAGGCCGCCGCCCTCCCACTCGGCGCAGATGTACGGGCCGGGGCGCAGCAGGACGTGCAGTCCTTCGGCGGCGGCGAGGTCGAGGAAGCGGGGGAGGTCGAGGCCTGCGTCCATCACGAAACGGTCGGGGCGTGGCTGGTGCAGGTTCCAGGGGACGTAGGTCTCGACGGTGTTGAGGCCCATGAGCCGTGCCTTGCGGAGCCGGTCCTGCCACTGGTCGGGGTGGACCCGGAAGTAGTGCAGCCCGCCGGACAGGATGCGGAAGGGATGGCCGTCGAGCAGGAAGCCGGCCTGGTCTGTCTGGAGAACGGGCATGCGCTGTGTGCTCCTGTGTAGAAGGGTGCGATGCGGGCCTGGAAGTCGCCAGCATGTGTATGTTTACGTAAACACCCTGGCGCTGGCAAGCCCGGTACCGGTCCGGGGACACGGGGATCCTCGAGGAGCGGGTCTTCTTTGGGGGAGATATGCATGGCCGACGTACCCGCTCCATGCGGACAGACCCCGATCCGGTCCATACGGCGCGCACTGCGCCTGCTCCGTGCCCTGGAGCAGCGGGTCGGCGGCGCTGGCGCCGAACAACCGGCCCGGGGCGCCGCGCTGCCGACCACGTACCACCTGCTGCGCACCCTGGTCCACGAGGGCGTGGTGCGCGACGGACCACGGAGATGCGAGCTGATCGACCTCGCGACCGAGGCGCCCGGCGGGATGACGGAGCCGCCGGTCGGGGAGCGGATGGACTTCCGGGCCGGCGCGCACGCGCATGCCGGGGGACGAGCCGTCCTCGCCCAGCTCGGCAGGGAGGAGCGAGCCGACCACCTCGCCCGTCACCTGGTTGACCCGGTGCACCCTGCCCGACGGCGCCGCTTTTGAGCGCCGCCTCGCGGACCTCCCCCGGGGTGGCCCCGCGTGGAGCACCAGGAGTGCGTGCTCGGCACGGTCTGTGCCGCGGCAACCATCAGCGTCGGCTCGACCGCCGCGGCGCCGGTCGTCTCGCTGCCCGCCTCCCGCGCCGGTGAGCTGAGGGCTGAGGGCGGCGGCGAATGTCCTGCGCCGCCGCCGAGAGCGTCCTGCTGTGAGGCGCACTCCGCGCCCGCCTGCCGGAGTGACCGGCCGGAGGCGGCTCTACCCGGGCAGGTGGTAGACGCGGGTGGCGTTGTGGCGGAAGACAGCGTCCTTCTCCGTGGGGGAGAGCGCCTCGGTGAGCTGTTCGGTGAGGCGGAGGACGTGGGTGTAGTCGGCTTGGAGGGTGGAGACGGGCCAGTCGGAGCCGTAGAGGAGGCGGTGGGGGCCGAAGGCGTCCAGGGCGGTGTCGGTGTAGGGGCGGAGGTCGTCGGTGCGCCATCTGCCGGGGGCGGCTTCGGTGAGGAGACCGGAGAGTTTGGCGACGGTGTTGGGGAGGGCGGCGAAGCGGCGCAGGTCGGCGGCCCAGGGGTCGAGGGTTCCGGTGGCGATGGGGGGTTTGCCGAGGTGGTCGAGGACGAAGGTGAGGCCGGTCAGGCTCGCCGCCACGGCGGTGGCGGCGGGGAGTTGGTGGGGTGTGATGACGAGGTCGTAGGTGAGTCCGGCGCGGGCGACGGCGGTCAGGCCGCGGCGGACGTCGGGGCGCAGGAGCCAGCGTGGGTCGGGTTCGTCCTGGACCTGGTGGCGGATCGATACCAGGTGGTGGCCGCCGGGGGCTTCGCGGAGGGCGGCGAGGGTGTCGGTGATGTCGGGGGCGGTCAGGTCGGTCCAGCCGACGACGCCGGCGACGAGGTCGCTGTCGGCGGCGAGGGCGAGGAGCTCGGGGGTCTCCTCGGGGACGCAGACGGTCTGGACAACGACGGTGGCGGTGACGCCGGCGGCGCGGGCCTCGGGGGCGAGGTCGTCGAGGGTGAAGGAGCGGGCGAGCGGTGCGAGCCGGTCGCCGCTGATCCAGGACTGGGGGCGGACCGACAGGTCCCAGACGTGGTGGTGGGCATCGATGATCCGGCGTTCCATCACAGCTCCCATACGGCGTCGAGACCGGCTTCACCGTAGGCCTCGACGACGGGCTCGGTGACGATGATGACGTCGAGGGTGCGGGGGCCGTGGACGCCTTCGACGCGTTCGAGCTCGATGTCGCTGGTGGCGGACGGTCCGGAGATGAAGGTCAGCGGCCGGGTGGGGTCGAGGTGGGCGAGGGCGTCGAAGACGTCGTCGGCGATCTGCTCGGCGTGGATGACGCACAGGTGGTGGTCGGGGACGAGGGTGAGGGCGCGGCGGCCCTGGCCGGGGCCGGTGTCGAGGACGAGGGTGCCGGTGACCGCGATGCCGGCGGCGGCGAGGGTGACCGTGCCGTCAAGGGTGTCCAGGGTCCGGACGTCCAGGGGCTCCGGGGCCCATTCCCAGTCGTCGCCCGAGGGGAGCAGGTGGGCCGGGAAGCCGTCCGGCAGGGCGAGGCGGCGGGTGCCGCGTGCGGTCAGTGCCGTGGCGATGGCCTTGGGGAGGCCGGCCGGGCCGGTGGTGGTGACGGTGGCGCGGTAGTCGGCAACGCGTTCGGCGAACAGTGCCACCCGGTCCCGGCCGGGCTCGACGT
>NZ_MWIG01000924.1:0-2982 GCF_002156145.1 Streptomyces sp. NRRL B-24572
GCTGCGGGACATCGCCGCCCGCACCCGCGCCCTCGGCCTGCAGGGCCGGGTGAACGTGGGGCACGCCTTCGCGGTCGCCGCGCTCTCCGGCGGGGAGCTCGACGAGACGGCGGACCTGCTCGCGGAGGCGGGCGTCTCGCTCACCACGGTCGCGCTGTCCGCGACGACGATCCTGCCGTTCCGGCGGCTCGCCGAGCGCGGGGTGACGGTCGGTCTCGGCTCGGACGGGGTCCGGGACAGCTGGAGCCCGTTCGGGAACGCGGACATGCTGCACCGCTCCTGGCTCGCCGCCTGGGCCCTGGACGCCCGTCTCGACTCGGACCTCGAGGGCTGCTTCCGGCTCGCCGCCGACGGGGGCGCGGAGCTGCTCGGCCTGCCGGAGGCGGACCTGCGGCCGGGCTCCCCCGCCGACTTCATGCTCGTCGACGGCGAGTGCCTGCCGCAGGCGGTGGTGGACCTGCCCCGTCGTGACCTGGTGGTCCGCGCGGGCCGGGTGGTGGCGCGGGACGGCCGCCTGGTCTGAGGCATCGAGGAGTACGGGTACGGGGCGGGGGGCCGGTCCCCCGCCCCGTACCCGTACTCAGTCCCGCTCCACGTCCACCGTCGTGAGCGAGGCGTACCGCTCCGGGTCCGTGCGCCGGATGCGGAGGGCCACGAGCAGACCGGCCGCCAGGACCACGGGCAGCGGCACCAGGAGGGCGGTGTTCACGGCGCCGGTGCGGCCGGTGAGCAGGTCGAAGTGGATCACGGCGAGCACGGTGAGCAGGGCGAGGCCGGCGCAGGAGACCAGCGGCGCCCAGACCACCCGGGCGGCCGAGAGGCCCATCCGGTCGCGCCGGAAGTAGGCCCAGACGGCGAGCGCGGCAAGGGCCTGCATGCCCATGATGCCGAGGACGCCGACGCTGTTGGTCCACAGGAAGACCTCGCCGTACGGGTCGGCGGCGAGCAACGCCCCGGCGAGGACGATCGCCAGGTTGAAGCCGGTCTGGGCGATGACGGCGCCGCCGGGCGAGCCGTGCCTCCCGGAGACCGTGCCGAGGCGGCGGGGCAGCAGGCCCTCGCGGCCGAGGGCGTACAGGTAGCGGGCTCCGGCGTTGTGGAAGGCGAGCGTGGCGGCGAAGGCGCTGACGATGACGAGCCCGTGCATGGCGTCCGCCAGCCACGCGCCCGCGTAGAGCTCGGCGGCCTTGAAGGTGAGCTCCGGTCCGTCGGCGGCGCGGGCGAGCTCCACGGACTCGTCGGTGCCGAAGGCGCCCATGATCAGCCAGCAGCCGAGGGAGTAGAAGACGGCGAGGAAGCCGATTGCGATGAAGGTGGCCCTGGGCACGGTCTTGTGGGGTTCGCGCACCTCCTCGGCGAAGATCGCGGTGGCCTCGAAGCCGGTGAAGGCGCCGATGACCAGGACGAACATGCCCGCGACGCCGCCGGCGGCGAGGGTGGAGGGTGCGAAGGAGGCGGTGTCGAGGGCGGCGGTGCCGCGCTCGCCGAGGATGCCGCCGTCCATGACGACGAGCGAGAGGACCTCCAGGACCAGGGCGATGCCGAGGACCTTGGCGCTGAGCGTGACCTTCAGCCAGCCGAGTACGCCGACGGCGAGGACGCAGAGTCCGGAGAGCAGCCACCAGGGCACGTCGGCGCCGGTGGCGTCCCGTACGGATCCGGCGGCGAAGTAGCCGAAGGCGGCGGCGACGCCGGGGGTGACGAGGTTGTACGAGACGACGGCGACGTAGGCGGTGCCGACGCCGAGGGTGCGGCCGAGGCCGCGGGCGACGTACGCGTAGAAGGCCCCGGCGTTGCGGACGTGCAGGCTCATCGCGGTGAACCCGGCGGCGAAGAGGGCGAGCAGGGTGCCGGAGACGAGGTAGGCGAGCGGGGCGCCGGGGCCGCCGATGCCGATGGCGAAGGGGGCGACGCCGGCGAGGACGGTGAGCGGCGCGGCGGCGGCCACGACGAAGAAGACGAGGTCGAAGGTGCCGATGCGGCCTGCGGCGAGCTTCCCCGCCGCCTCCGGGGTCTTCGGAGCCGTACGGGAGGTGGTGTCGGTGGTCACGCGGCTCCTCCGGCGGACGGGACGGCGGACGGGACGAGCTCCGGGTAGGTGTCGTCGGCGAAGGGGCCGACGACCTTTCCGGCGTGCAGCACGAGCAGTCTGCGGGGGTGGGCGGCGACGGCCTCGGGGACGGAGCCGGCGGCGACCGCGACGAGGTCGGCGCGGGCACCGGGGGCGATGCCGTAGTCGGTGAGGCCGAGCGCGGCGGCGGCCTCGCCGGTGACGAGGGAGGCGGCGACGGACAGCTCGGGGTCGGTCATGAGCCCGGTCCTGAGGCCGATGACCGTGGCGCGTTCGAGCATGTCGGCGGTGCCGTAGGGCCACCAGGTGTCGCGGATGTTGTCGGAGCCCGCGAAGACCCGGACGCCGTGCTCGCGCAGCCGGAGGACGGGCGGCACGTGGCCGCCCGGACCGTTGGTCATGATCGCGACCCCGGCGGCGGCGAGGGCGGTGGCGGTGCGGTCGAGCTCGGCGGCGTCGACGGCGCCGAGGGCGTAGGCGTGGCTGACGGCGACCTTGCCGCCGAGGCCGAGGGCGGCGGTGCGGGCGGCGATGTCCCGCAGCTGGGCGGTGCCGGTCTCGCCGCCGTCGTGGAGGTGCAGGTCGATGCCCTTGCCGTGGCGCTCGGCGAAGCCGAAGACGATGTCGAGCTGGCCGTCGGGGTCGCCGTCGAAGCCCACGGGGTCGAGGCCGCCGACGAGGTCGGCGCCGTCGGCGAGGGCGGCGTCGAGGAGGTCGGCGACGCCGGGCGCGGCGACGACCCCGGACTGGGGGAAGGCGACGAGCTGGATGCCGAGCCGGTCGCGGAACTTCTCTCGGACGTCGAGGAGGGCGTGCAGGTGGTCGAGGCCGGTGTCGGGGTCGACGTCGACGTGGGAGCGGACGTGTCCGGTGCCGAGGGAGACCATCCGGCGGGCGAGGGCGGCGGCCCG
>NZ_MWIG01000925.1:0-133 GCF_002156145.1 Streptomyces sp. NRRL B-24572
AGCGGAGTGGGTTCATCTATCCGATTTTACGCTGATCGGACATGCCCACCCGCTGGGGCCACCGCGTCGACCAGGGCGGCCAGGGCCACCCCGAGGGCCTCGGCACCCGGGCCCGCCGGACCGCCCGGCTCGC
>NZ_MWIG01000925.1:179-6463 GCF_002156145.1 Streptomyces sp. NRRL B-24572
CCCGGGCCGCGTCGAGCAGCGCGGGCGGCGTGTGGAAGGCGTCCGTGCCGAGGCAGACGGGCGGGCGCGGCCCTTCGCCGTGCAGCTCGTACGGCAGCCGCTCGGTCGGGTACGAGTGGACGTCGACGATCACCACCCGTCCCGCCACGGCGAGCCGCTCGGCCACGGCCTCCGTCATGGCCCGGGCGTACGGGGCGAAGTACCGGTCGAGCAGCGGCGCCGGGTCGAAACCGTCCGGCCGCAGCGGCGCGCGGTGGGTGGTACGGGTGTACACCGCGCCCATCCCCACCGACAGCATCTCCTCGCGCTCGTCCGGGAAGCGCTCCGGGTCGACGACGAGGCGCGACAGTCCGTTGACGAACCGCCAGGGCGCCGTGCCGGCCGCCGCCGCGGCCACGGCGGCGATCTCCGCCGTGTGGGAGTCCGTGATGTGGTCCAGTTCGAGGGCCAGCTCCCCGTCGTCGAGCAGGATCCCCTCGCGCACGTCCGGAGGCACCTCGCGGGAGGAGTGCGGTACGTGGAGGAGGACGGGGGAGTCCGGGGCTCCGGGAAGGAGGCGGAAGGAGGGCGCGGTGTCGGTCATGAGGCGATCCTGCCTCCGACCCCGCCCGCGCCGTGGCGAAACCGCTGGTTAGAGTGGTACGAGGTCGCGCCGCCGCACCAGGATCAGGCGTGAGACCGGGCCGACTGTCGATCACAGGGACCCGTACGACCACCCCTTCCCGCCCCTGCCGTCCCCGTCCCGGAAATCGCGCATCCCATGAGCATCGACGCCGCACCGCGTCCCGACACCACCGCTTCCGCCCCACGGGGCTCCCGCCCGCGATGGATCGCCGGGCGCGCCCCGGCCCGCCCGGCGCCCGGCGCCGCCCTCCACAACGTCAGCGCCGCGACCGCCGCCCTCCTCGGGCTCGTCGCCATCGGCGCCCTCATCCACGAACCGGTGCTGGTACCCCCGCTGGCCGCCAGCGCCGCGCTCGTGCACTGCGCCCCCGCGCTGCCCCTGGCCCAGCCCCGCAACGTGATCGTCGGCCACCTCCTCGGCGCCGCCGCCGGATACGCCGTCGCGGCCGTCGCCGCGTACGGCAGCGCCTGGGTCGCAGCCCTCGCCGCCGGAGTCGCCCTGGCCCTGAACACGCTGGCCCGCACCCCGCACTCGCCGGCCTGCGCGACCGCCGTCGTCATCGTGCTCCAGGCCCCCGCGCCCGGCCGCTTCGTCCCCCTGCTGTTCGGGTCCACGGTGCTGCTCGTCCTGACCGCGTTCGCCGCCTCCCGCATCCGCCGCGCCGCACCGAGGTACCCCGCCTACTGGTGGTGAGGCCCGGAGCCTCCGCGCCCCTGCGCCCCCGGGTGGCGACCGTACGCCCTCCCGCTGATCGCGTGTGCGGGCGCCTGCGGCCCGGTGCGCCCCGGTGATCCGCACCTCCGGGCGCCTTCCCCGGGGGTGATCGGGTCACCTTCCGGCCTGTTCCGGTCGGAAGCCGCCCGTGGACGCCGGACCGTCCGCAACGAGGGCGTATGACCCCCTGTATGGCTTCCTCCTTTCCGTACCTCCGGCAGGACTTCGCCGCCTCCCTCGTCGTCTTCCTCGTCGCGCTGCCCCTCTGCATCGGCGTGGCCGTCGCCTCCGGCGTCCCCGCCGAACTCGGTCTCGTCACCGGCATCGTCGGCGGCGCCGTCACCGGCCTCATGCGGGGCAGCAGCATCCAGGTCTCCGGCCCCGCCGCCGGCCTCACCGTCCTCGTCCTCGACGCCGTCCGGACGCTGGGCCCGGCCGGGCTCGGCATCGTCGTGCTCCTCGCCGGTCTGCTCCAGGTCGCCATGGGCCTGCTGCGCTGGGGCCGTTGGTTCCGGGCCATCTCCCTCTCCGTCGTCGAGGGCATGCTCGCCGGGATCGGCCTCGTCATCGTGGCCGGCCAGCTCTACGCCGCGGCCGGGCTCGACGCCCCCGCCTCCGGTCCCGCCCGGCTCGCCGGCCTGCCGGCCGCCCTGGGGCGCGCGGTGACCGGCGGCACCGCCCTCGTCCCGCTCGCCGTCGCCGCCGCCACGGTCCTCGTGATCGTCGGCTGGCGGCGCCTGCCCCGCCGGGTGCGGATCGTCCCCGGCGCACTCGTCGCCGTCCTCCTCGCGGCGCTCGCGACCGCCCTGCTCGACCTGCCGGTGGCGACCGTACGGGTGAGCGGGGTACTGGGCGCCGTACGGCTGCCGGGCCCCGACGGACTCTCCGCCCTGACCGACCTGGCCCTGCTCGGGACCGTCCTCGCCTTCGCGCTGATCGCCTCCGCGGAGTCCCTGTTCAGCGCGGCGGCCGTGGACCGGCTGCACGACGGACCGCCCACCGACTACGACCGGGAACTGCTCGCCCAGGGGTGCGGCAACGCGCTCTGCGGACTGCTCGGGGCCCTGCCCATGACCGCCGTGATCGTCCGCAGCTCGGCCAACGTCCAGGCGGGCGCCAGGACCAAGGCCTCCCGCGTGCTCCACGGCCTGTGGCTGCTGCTCTTCGCCGCCCTGCTGCCCGGCACCCTGGAGTACGTGCCGCTCGCGGCGCTCGCCGGGATCCTCGTCCACGCGGGCTGGAAGCTGATCCCCTTCCGCGGCCTCGTCACCCTGTGGCGCGGCCACCGCGGCGAAGCGCTGGTCCTCGTGGTGACGGCCCTGGCGATCGTCACCGTGAACATGCTCGAAGGCGTCCTCGTCGGACTCGTCGTCTCCGTCGCCAAAGCGGCCTGGGACGCCTCCCACCTCCGCGTCGACCACACCGACGAGGGCGAGGGGCCGGTGCGCGTCGGCCTGTCGGGCACCGTGACCTTCCTGCGGCTGCCGAAGATCCTCGACACCCTCGAATCCCTGCCGCGCGACCGCCCCGTCGTCCTGGACCTCTCGGGGCTCCACCACCTCGACCACGCGTGCCGGGCCGCGCTCGACTCCTGGGCCGACCGCCACCGCACGGCCGGCGGCCCCTCCTCCGTACACCTGCACGGGCCGCCGGAGCGGCACGCCTGAGGGGCCGGACCACCGCGGTACGGCTCAGCGGTCGACGGCCACCGCCGCGTGCACGGTCTTGCCGTCCGGCCGCGTGTCCACCGTCACCTCGCGGCACAGGCGCAGCACGATCGGCCAGCCGAAGCCGCCGGGCCGCAGCTCCTCGCGGAGCTCGTGGCGCGGCGGCTCCCCGCTGGAATCGGCCACGGAGACGGTGACCCGGTCGCGGCCGACGGCGACCCCGAAGGAGGTGACCCCGCCCCCGTGCCGGTGGGCGTTCGTGACCAGTTCCGAGGTGACGAGCAGCAGGTCGTCGACCTGGGAGGGCCGCAGGGGGCCGAGGGCCGTGAGCGTGTGGCGGACCAGCTGCCGGGCCTGCGCCGGAGTGAGGAGCGGGGACGTTCCGATGCTCCCGGCCGCGGGGATGCGGGACCGGGTTTCGCTCCGGCTGTTCATCGCGAGTCCCTTTCTTCCTGATATGTCAGGGGCTGACGTGTTACGCCTGCCCGCCCAGGCCCGGGTGATGCCTCGAACACGGCGCGCACCGGTGAGGAGTGCCCCCGCGCGGAGCGGGTACGCGAACCGGGACCGCCGAACGGACAGAGAGCAGGAGGAGGTCGTCCCCGTGCGGATCGAGGTGGCCAAGGCGACGGCGACGTACGTGACGAGCGGTACGGGGGAGGGTCTGCCGGACATCGAGGCCCCTCACGAGGTCGCGCCCCAGGACGCGCGTGCCCTGTCACGGGTGTTCCTCCGCGAACTCGCGGCTCGGGAGGAGGGGACGGCGGAACACCAGTACGTCCGGAACACCCTGATCGAGATGAACATGACGCTCGTGCGGTACGCGGCCGGCCGCTTCCGCGGGCGGGCCGAGGAGATGGAGGACATCGTCCAGGTCGGCATGATCGGCCTCATCAAGGCGATCGACCGCTTCGACCTGTCCCGCGAGGTGGAGTTCACCACCTTCGCGGTGCCGTACATCGTGGGCGAGATCAAGCGGTTCTTCCGCGACACCTCCTGGGCGGTGCACGTCCCGCGCCGGCTCCAGGAGGCGCGCGTGGAGCTGGCGAAGGCGACCGACGAACTGAGCTCGCGGCTCGGTCGCGCGCCCCGGGTCGCGGAACTGGCGCCCGTCATGGACCTGTCCGAGGACCAGGTGGTCGAGGCCCAGCTGGCCGCGAACGGCTACCACTCGACGTCCCTGGACGCCGCGATCGGCAGTGGTGACGAGGAGACGGACGACGCGGCCCTGGCCGACCTCATCGGCGAGGAGGACCCGGCGCTCGCGCTCTTCGAGGACTTCCACACCCTCGCCCCGCTCGTGGTGGCCCTCGACGAGCGCGACCGGCTGCTGCTGCACCTGCGCTTCGTCGAGGAGCTGACCCAGAGCCAGATAGGCGAGCGGCTCGGCGTGTCCCAGATGCACGTCTCGCGGCTCCTGGCCCGGAGCCTGAACCGGCTGCGGGAGGGAATGGTCGGGACGGAGGCCGGCGGCTGACCCGGGCCCGGCTCACCGGACCGGCCCCGGTTCACTGGACCGGCCCCGTGCTCACCGGACCGGCCCCGTGAGCACGGGACCGGCCCCGTGAGCACGGGACCGGCCCCGTGCTCACCGGACCGAGCCGAGGAACGCGCGCGTGCGTTCGTGCGTGGGCGACTCCAGGAGCTCGTCCGCCGGGCCCGACTCCACGATCCGGCCCCGGTCGAACATCAGGATCCGGTCGGAGACGTCCCGAGCGAAGCCCATCTCGTGCGTCACGCACAGCAGGGTGATGTCGGTGGAGCGGGCGATGTCCCGCAGCACGTCGAGCACCTCCGCCACCAGCTCCGGGTCGAGCGCGGACGTCACCTCGTCGAGGAGCAGGATCTCGGGCCGCATCGCGAGGGCGCGGGCGATGGCCACGCGCTGCTGCTGGCCGCCGGAGAGCCGGGTCGGCCGCGCGTCGGCCCGGTCGCCGAGCCCGACCAGGTCGAGCAGGTCCCGCGCCCTGCGGGCCGCGTCCTCCCGGCTCTCGCCGAGCACGTGGACGGGCGCCTCGACGACGTTCTCCAGGACGCTCATGTGCGGGAAGAGGTTGAACTGCTGGAAGACCATGCCGATCCGGCGCCGGTGCGTCGCGAGATGCCGCTCGCTCGCCGGCACCAGCTTCCCGCCGGGGCCTGCCGGCATGTGGGAGAAGGGCAGGCCGTCGACGTGGATGACGCCGTCGGTGACCCGTTCGAGCGTCATCAGCAGCCGTAGGATGGTGGTCTTCCCGGAGCCGCTCGGGCCGATCAGCGTCACGCGCTCCCCGCGCCCGACCTCCAGGTCGAGGCCGTCGAGCACGGTGCGGTCTCCGTACCGCTTGGTGACCCGCTCGAAGCGGACCGCAGGGTCCTCCCGGTCCTCATGCGGCAAGGCGTGCCTCCAGTCGTCGTACGAGCACGGACGTCGGCCAGCTCGCGAGCAGGAACACCGCGGCGGCCAGCGTGAAGCTCTCCAGATAGGCGAAGTGGGTACTGCCGAAGGTGTTCGCCTCGTGGACCATCTCGTGCACGGTGATCACCGAGAGCAGGGGCGTCTCCTTGAACATGGACACCGCGTAGTTGCCGAGCGGCGGCAGCACGTTCCGTACGGCCTGAGGCAGCACCACCGCCCGCCACACCCGCCGGCGCGGCAGCGAAAGCGCCGTGCACGCCTCCCACTGTCCCTTCGGCACGGCGTCGATGCCCGTCCGGTACACCTCCGAGAGGTACGTGGCGTAGTGCGTGCCCAGTACGAGGACGCCGAGCACCGGCGCGTCGAGCGCGGGCACCAGGACCCAGGCCGCGAACAGCTGCACCAGGAGCGGCGTCGTACGGACGAACGCGGCCGCCCCGCGCACCGGAAGCGCCAGCCACCGGGGGCCCGCCCGCTGCACGAGGGCGAGCACGAGCCCGAGGACCATGGCGACGCCGAACGCCGGCACGGTCGCCAGGACGGTGACGCCGAATCCCTCCAATACGGCGGGCAGGGCGGCCCGGGCCGCCTCCCNNGGGGACCGTGACCAGGGAGAGCAGCGGCGTCGCCTTCAGGAGCTGCACGAGCAGGTTCTTGAACGGCGCGACCATCAGGGCGTGCGCCTGCGGCAGGACGACCCGTCGCAGCCGCAGCCCCGCCCCCATGCCGAGCGCGATCCCCGCCTCGGTCTGGGCCCGGGGGACCGCCGCCACCGCGCCCCGCACCACCTCGGCGCCGTACGCCCCGTAGTTGAGGCCGAGCGCGAGGACCGCGCAGGCGAGCGGTTCGAGCCGGAAGCCGACCATCGGCAGCGCGAAGA
>NZ_MWIG01000926.1:0-3235 GCF_002156145.1 Streptomyces sp. NRRL B-24572
GTTGTGGGCATGCGTTCCGCCGGGGCGAAGGGGGTCCCCCCTGCTCGAGCGAAGCCGAGAGCTCGGGGGAGGGTGGGCACAACGGACGGCGCCCTTGCCGGGCCCAGGCTCCCCGCACCTACGGCGCCCACGGGACCGGGCACCCGGTGGAGCGGGGTCAGCGGATCGACCGACCGCACGGGCACGGCGCCCGACACGTCACCGACCACCACGTCGGCCTCGTCCAGCCAAGGGACCAGCCCCTCGTCCACAGAGGTCACGACAACAGAACCGTCCGCCGCACCCGGCACAACCCCCGCCGCCACATGCGTGGCGACCAGCGGTCCCGGCAGCAGCACCCTCCCCGCCTCCTCGAACACCAACACCGCCTCGGGCAGCCCGAGCCCGACACCCCCCTCGGCCTCGGGAAGCCGCAGCGAGAAGAACCCGGCGTCGCCGAGCTCGCGCCAGAGCTCCCGGTCGAGAGCAGGCGCGTCCACCAAGCCCCGCAACACCTCCCGGTCGAACCGCCCCGCCAGCAGCTCCCGCACCCCCCGCCGCAACGCCCTCTGGTCCTCCGTGAGCCGGAAGTCCATGACCGAATCACCGCCCCTTCGGCAGGCCGAGGATCCGCTCGGCGACGATGTTGCGCTGGATCTGCGAGGTGCCGGCCGCGATCGTGTACGAGAGCGAGGACAGCCGGTCGAGGGTCCAGTCGCGCCCGAGGTCGAGCGCGTCGGGCCCGAGGACGGCGGCGGCCGCGTCGTACAGCTCCTGGCGGGCGTGCGAGTAGTGCAGCTTGAAGACGGAGCCGCCCGCACCGGGAACCCCGCCCGTCGCCTGGGCCTCGCTGACGTTGGCCTGGACGATCCGCCACAGCGCCCGGAACTCGGCGGAGAGCCTGCCGAGCCGCCTGCGGAGTACGGGATCGTCCCAGGTGCCGTTCTTCCGGGCCGTACGGGCGAGTTCGCCGAGCAGCCGACGACACGCGACGACCTCGCCGACGAACGCGGTGCCGCGCTCGAAGGACAGCGTCACCATGGTGACCCGCCAGCCGTCGTTCTCCTCCCCGACCCGGTTCCCGACCGGCACCCGCACCTCGTCGAGGAAGACCTCGGCGAACTCGGTGGACCCGGCGAGGGTGCGCAGCGGTCGTACGGTGATGCCGGGGGCGTCCATGGGCATGGCGAGCCAGGTGATGCCCTTGTGCTTGGACGGCGCCGCCCCCTGTCCCGTCTCGGGGCCTGTCCGCACCAACAGCTCGCACCAGTCGGCGACCTCGGCGTGCGAGGTCCAGATCTTCTGGCCGGTGACGACGTACGCGTCCCCGTCCCGTACGGCCTTCGTCCGCAGGGAGGCGAGGTCCGACCCGGCGTCCGGCTCGCTGAAGCCCTGGCACCAGACCTCGTCGCCGCGCAGGATCGGCGGCAGCCACCGCTCCCGCTGGGCGGCCGTGCCCTCGGCGGCGATGGTGGGTCCGGCGTGGAGGAGGCCGACGAAGTTGGCGCCGACGTAGGGGGCTCCGGCGAGTTCGGTCTCCTCCAGGAAGATGAGGCGCTGGGTCGGGGAGGCGTCCCAGTGGGTGTCGGCGTATCCGGCGTCGTACAGACGGCGTTGCCAGCCGCAGTCGTAGGCGCGGCGCGCCGGCCAGTCGAGCGGGTCGGGCCGCTCGGGGAGGCCCGGCAGGGTGGCGGCGAGCCATTCCCGCAGGCGGGCGCGGTACTCCTCTTCCTCGTCGGTGCAGGAGAGGTCCATCAGACGGTCCCACGGTCGCGGTCGCGGTCGCGGTCGAAGTCGAGATCCAGCATCCGGATGGCGTTCCCCCGCATCAGCTTGTAGATCGTCTCGTCGTCGAGGCCCTGGACGTGGTCGAGGGCGACCTCCTTGGTGTGCGGGAAGGTCGAGTCGACGTGCGGGTAGTCGGTCTCGAAGGTGGCGTTGTCCCGTCCCACCACGTCGAGCGAGGCGATGCCGTGCTTGTCGCGGAAGAAGCAGCAGAAGATCTGCCGGTAGTAGTACGTGGACGGCGGCTCGGGGATCAGGTCGCGCACCCCGCCCCACGCCCGGTGCTCCTCCCAGACGTCGTCGGCACGTTCGAGGGCGTACGGGATCCAGCCCATCTGGCCCTCGCTGTAGGCGAGCTTGAGCCGGGGGAACTTCACGAGCACGCCGGAGAACAGGAAGTCCATCATCGAGGCCATCGCGTTGTTGAAGCTCAGCGAGGCCTGGACGGCGGGCGGGGCGTCGGGGGAGGCGGCCGGCATCTGGCTGCTGGAGCCGATGTGCATGTTCACCACCGTCCCGGTCTCCTGGCAGACGGCGAAGAACGGATCCCAGTGGCCGGAGTGGATGGACGGCAGCCCGAGGTGGGTGGGGATCTCGGAGAAGGTCACCGCCTTCACTCCCCGGGCGGCGTTGCGCCGGATCTCGGCGACGGCGAGGTCGACGTCCCAGAGCGGGATGATGCACAACGGGATCAGCCGCCCCCCGCTGTCCCCGCACCACTCCTCGACCATCCAGTCGTTGTAGGCGCGGACGCAGGCGAGGGCGACCTCCTTGTCGTGGGCCTCGGCGAAGGTCTGGCCGCAGAAGCGGGGGAAGGTGGGGAAGCAGAGCGAGGCCTCGACGTGGTTGAGGTCCATGTCGGCGAGGCGGGCCTTCGGGTCCCAGCAGCCGCGCCGCATCTCCTCCCGCGTGATCCCCTCCAGAGTCATGTCGTCGCGGTCGAAGCCGACGGCGGCGATGTTGCGCTTGTACGGGAACTTGAGGTCCTCGTAGATCCACCAGTCGGTGGGCGGGCCCTCGGGGTCCATCGTGATCTGGTACTTGCCGGCGACGTAGGCGAGCTCGCCGATGCCGGCCGTGAGGGGCCGGGGCCCGCGGTCGCGGTACTTCTTCGGGAGCCAGGTCTCGAAGAGGTGGGCGGGCTCGATCACGTGGTCGTCGACGCTGATGATGCGGGGCAGTTCCGTCATGGAGCCTTCTCCCGTTTCTGATGACCCGTCAGATCTGACGGAATCAGGCTAGCTCCGCACCCCTGGACCGACAAGCGGCGGACCTCTACGCTCACCGCAACATCTGACGGAACGTCAGCCAAGAGGAGTACGGGATGCAAGAGACCGCACACACTCTCGGCGAGTCCCGCACGCTCTGGGAGCTCGTCGAGCGCCGCGCCGCCCTCACCCCCGACCGGCCCGTCCTCCTCCAGGGCGACCGCGTCCTCACCTTCGGCGGCCTGCGCGAGCGCGCCGAGCGC
>NZ_MWIG01000927.1:0-3566 GCF_002156145.1 Streptomyces sp. NRRL B-24572
CGCTGGCATATGCCAGCGTGCCTGTCATGGCGACAGCGACGAACCCGGTCACGCGTGCCGGGGAACACGTACCGTGGAAGGCGCCACCGATCCGGGAGGAGTCCGCCGTGAGCGTCCTGACTCAAGAGGGGTTCGAGGAACTCGCTCGTGCCGGCGAACACGTGGACGAATCTCTGCGTCTGGAGTTCATCGACGGGAAGATCGGGGAGAAGGCTGCGCCGGACGGTGACCACGGGCGGATCATCGCCTGGCTGACGCGACTGTGCATTCAGGCGAACACCGACTGGTGGCTCTACCCCGATCAGGGCCTGAGGATCGAGAAGTACCGCAAGGGCAACGCTCGCCCCGACGGCTGCCTCGTTCCGCTGGACACGTTCGTCGGTCAGGGGGAGTGGGCGAGTGCCGACGGTGTCCTGATGGTCGTCGAGGTCACCTCCGGCGACTCGGACACCGGCCACCGAGACCGCGTCGAGAAGCCGCGCGCCTACGCCGAGACCGGTATCCCCGTGTACCTGCTGGTCGACAGGACCACCTGCGAGGTCAAGGTCCATTCGCAGCCGGACGGGGAGCGGTACGAGATGGTGGCGACCGTGCCCTTCGGCAAGACGGTCACGCTGCCGGAGCCGGTGGGGATGGAGCTCGACACGGAGCCGCTGAAGAACTGGGTTCACTGAATTTTTCGCGCGGGCTGTCACACACCTCGTCCCGCCTCCGTCAGTGCAGTGTCCGGCTCGGTCGAGGCGGACACGGAAGACAGCTGAAGGAGCCGTCGAGATGTTCGCCGAGATGTCCACCACCGCCATCGTCGTCACCGCCGTCGCCGCGTTCATGGCCGGGTTCTCCGGGGCGTCGATCTTCTTCAAGGCCAAGTTCGTCGTCGAGCCGCTGGCCGAGTACGGGGTGCCGCGGGCGATGTGGAACTGGCTCGGGGCCGCCAAGGCCGCCGGGGCCGTCGGGCTCATCGTCGGGTTCTACATCCCGGTCATCGGGACCCTCGCCGCGATCGGGCTCATCCTGTACTTCGCCGGGGCCGTCATCACCGTGATCCGCGCCCGCGCCTACGGCCACGCCCCCTTCCCGCTGATCTACATGGCTCCCGCCGTCGCCGCCCTCGTCCTCACCTGGTGACGGGTACGGAAAAGGCCGCCGCCCCTGTGTGCAGGGGACGGCGGCCTTCTTCGTGCGTCAGTACGTCAGTCCTTCTTCGGGTCCTCCAGGCGCGGGAACAGCACCGCGCCCTTCGTCACCGTCGCCCCCGCCGGGAGCTGGCCCCACGTGCCGGAGGACTGCACCGGCTGCGCGGCCAGGGCGCCCAGGGACGCCTCGGCGCCCAGCGAGTCCCAGAGGGCCTGCGAGGTCTCCGGCATGATCGGGTTCAGGAGGACGGCGACGGCGCGGAGCGACTCCGCGGCCGTGTAGAGGATCGTCGCCAGGCGGGCCCGGCCCTCCTCCGACTCGTCCTTGGCCACCTTCCACGGCTCCTGCTCCGTGATGTAGCCGTTGACCTGCTTCACGAAGTCGAAGATCGCCAGGATGCCGCCCTGGAAGTCCAGCTCCTCGCCGATCTTCGCGTCGGCCGTCGCGACCGCCTTCGCCAGGCCCTCGTGGACCGCCTTCTCCGCGTCGCCGTCGGCCGTCGACGCCGGCAGCTCGCCGCCGAAGTACTTGCCGACCATCGCCGCGACACGGGACGCCAGGTTGCCGTAGTCGTTCGCCAGCTCGGACGTGTAGCGGGCGGTGAAGTCCTCCCACGAGAACGAACCGTCGCTGCCGAACGCGATCGCCCGCAGGAAGTACCAGCGGTACGCGTCCACGCCGAAGTGCGAGGTCAGGTCCTGCGGCTTGATGCCCGTCAGGTTCGACTTCGACATCTTCTCGCCGCCGACCATCAGCCAGCCGTTGGCCGCGACCCGGCCCGGCACCGGCAGGCCCTGCGCCATCAGCATCGCCGGCCAGATCACCGCGTGGAACCGCAGGATGTCCTTGCCGACGAGGTGCACGTTCGCCGGGAAGGTCTCCTCGAACTTCGCCGGGTTCTCGTTGTAGCCGACGGCCGTCGCGTAGTTCAGGAGCGCGTCGACCCACACGTAGATGACGTGCTTCTCGTCCCACGGGATCGGGATGCCCCAGTCGAAGGTCGAGCGCGAGATCGACAGGTCCTGCAGGCCCTGCTTGACGAAGTTCACGACCTCGTTGCGGGCCGACTCGGGCTGGATGAAGCCCGGGTTCGCCTCGTAGAACTCCAGGAGCTTCGGGCCGTACTCGCTCAGCTTGAAGAAGTAGTTCTCCTCCTTGAGGATCTCCACCGGCTTCTTGTGGATCGGGCACAGCTTCGTGCCGTCCTCGGCCTCGATGAGGTCGCCCGGGAGCTTGTACTCCTCGCAGCCCACGCAGTACGGGCCTTCGTACCCGCCCTTGTAGATCTCGCCCTTGTCGTACAGGTCCTGCACGAACTCCTGCACGCGGTCGGTGTGACGCTTCTGCGTGGTGCGGATGAAGTCGTCGTTCGCGATGTTCAGGTGCTCCCAGAGGGGCTTCCACGCCTCCTCGACGAGCTTGTCGCACCAGGCCTGGGGCGTGACGTTGTTCGCCTCGGCCGTGCGCATGATCTTCTGACCGTGCTCGTCCGTGCCGGTGAGGTACCACACCTTCTCGCCGCGCTGACGGTGCCAGCGCGTGAGCACGTCGCCTGCGACGGTCGTGTAGGCGTGGCCCAGGTGAGGAGCGTCGTTGACGTAGTAGATGGGGGTCGTGACGTAGAACGCCTTCGCCCCCTGCTTCTCGGATCCAGTGGCCGCCATGGTCGAAATCCTAACGGTCGGACGAAGATCCACTCACATCAGTAAACGGGGGGTGGGCGGGGCTGCGGAGGGGCGGGGCGGTGGCGGTGATCCTTTCGGTCACCGCCACCGGCGCCTGCGCCTAGAACTCCAGGCCGGAGAGCAGACCCCGGTAGAAGGCCGCGTGCGCCGTCTCGACGGGGGTCGCGCCCGCGAAGTACGCGGCGGTACGGGGGGTGCCGTCGAGCTTCCGGAGGTAGTCGAAGGCCTTGTTGTCCTCCTCGCCCCAGACCACGAACCGCCAGTGCAGCGGGCGGTCGGCGGCCTCGGCGAGCGCCTGCGTGGCGGCCGTCTTCGACTCCGGCGCGCCGTCCGTCTGGAACACGACGAGCGCAGGGCGGGCCGGGTCGCTCTTCTCGTGGTGGGCGAGGACCTCTTCGACGGCCCGGTGGTAGTTGGTACGGCCCAGGCGGCCGAGGCCGGCGTTGACCTTGTCGATGTGGGTGGGGGTGAGGTCGGCCGGGGTCAGGTCGACCGTGCCGTCGATGTCCGTCGAGAAGAAGACCGTCGTGACGGTGGCCTCCTCGTCGAGGTGCGCCGCGAGCGCGGTGACCTGCTCGGCGAGGCGCTGCACGGAACCGTCCTTGAAGTACCCGCGCATCGACCCGGACCGGTCGACGACGAGGTACACGGCGGCCCGCGCCCCCGTGAGCCCCTGCTTCTTGAGCTGCGCCCCGGCGGCCTTGTACGCGTCGACGAGGTGCGGCGCGTACAAGGCCGCCGGGG
>NZ_MWIG01000928.1:0-4810 GCF_002156145.1 Streptomyces sp. NRRL B-24572
CGGCGGCCGCCGGCTGCCCTTCCAGCTGCCCGACTGCCTCCAGTTCGTCTACGCCGACTTCAGCGAGGGCGAACTCCTCGGCTACCCCCAGTTCCGGGCCAAGGGAGCCGAGGGCGCCGCCTTCGCCCGTACCTCCCGCATCGTCCGCGACCTGCTGCCCACCGACTTCGACTCCTCGCCCGAAGTGGCCCGCATGCTGCGGGTCTCCCTCCACGAGGAGACCCGGTCCTGGCTGCCGCCGCAGGCCCGCCAGCCGCGCGTCGCCCCCCTCAACCACGGCGCCGGACAACTGCCGACCGTCGGGCGCTCCGCCCTCTTCGCGACCCTCCGCTCCGGCCTCGACCCCGTCCTGCGGCAGCTCCGCGAGGCGATCGGCGCCATCGGGCAGGCGGCCGGCGACCTCAAGCGGGTCGGCGGCGGCCGCATCCGGGGCTGCGACGTCTTCGTCGCCTTCTCCGTCGCCGGCGGCACCGGCGCCGGCATCTTCTACGACTTCATCCACCTCATCGGGCACGAGTTCCGCAACGCCAACGTGCCCGGCGTGAAGATCTACCCCCTCGTCGTCATGCCCTCCGCCTTCCCGCCCGAGGCGGGCGGCGGCCGCGAGGCCGAACTCAACGCGGCCCGCGCCCTCGTGGACCTCTCCCGGCTCGTCGACGACCAGAACGTGCCCGACGCCCTCGACACCGTCGGCGACGTCGAGGAACACGGCCGGCTCAGCGTCGCCTATCCCGGCGACGGGGTCGTCGCCCTGCGCCCCGCCACCATGCAGACCGCCTTCCTCTTCTCCAAGCCGGCCGTCATCGGCGCCGAGGACCTCCGCCGCTCCATCACCGCCATGGTGATGTCGCTGATCGGCACCGAACTCGGCGAGGACAGCAACTCGGTGAACCGCGCGGAGGACGACTACCAGTCCTTCGCCGCGAGCTTCATCAACAAGGCCGTGGAGCGCTCGACACCGGCCCGTACCGGCATCGGCTACCGCGGCATGTCCACCAGCCTCGCCGCCTCCCTCACCGTGCCCATCGACGACCTCGCCGAGATCGTCGCCGCCCGGCTCCTCGCCCAGGCCGTCCGCGGCATGTCCGAACGCGCCCGACGGCCCGCCCGGGACGGCCAGGACATGGTCCGGGACCTCTTCACCCGCTCCGGCATCGGCCGCCTGTGGAGCCGCGAGGCACCGGACGTGCCGCTGCCCGAACAACTGCCCCGGGGCAGCCGGGACATCACCCAGGAACTCCGCCAGCGGCTCAACGACATGGAGGACTCCCTCCAGCGCCTCGACGTCCACCTCGCCCGCGAGATCCCCCGCCTCACCGAGGACTTCAAGCCGGGCGCGGGCGCCCGCGAACTCCTCGGCCTCATCGGCCCGTTCCAGCTGGAGACCGTCCTCGCCGGCCTGCCTGGCCACCCCGACCGGGTGGCCAGGGAAGGCTTCACCGGCATGCTCGACAACCGGCGCAACGACCCCGAACGGCCCCCGAACGTCCAGACCAACGCCCCCAACATCCCCCACATCAGGCGCACCGTCGGCGGAGTCGTACCGGCCCGCTGGACCGACCCCGACGTCCAGGACACCCTCGCCGCCCAGCAGGCCTGGTACCAGTGGCGGGCCCGGGTCCTCTGGCACCGCGGCTGGCAGGCCGGCGAGAACCAGTGGCGGCGCTCCCTCAACCGCGTCACCGCCGAGATCGCCGAACTCACCAAGGTGCTCCGCGCCCACGAGCAGGACGAGGCGAAGTCCTTCGCCGACAGCCGCCGCGAGCTGTACCGGGACGACCGCGCGGGCATCGCCTACCTGCTGCCCCCGCAGAACACCCTGCGCGCCTTCTACGACGACGTCGTCGACCGCCTCGCCCAGAGCGAGGGCCTCCCCGAGACCACCGACGCCGCGACCCTCCTCGACCGGCTCGTCGGGCCCGACGACTGGCGGCGCGCCCTCGACGCGGTCCGCCGCTCCTCGGGGGCGGCCGTCAAGGAGATCAAGCAGGTCGTCGAGCGGCGGGTCAAGCGCCTCTTCGGCGAGGCCAACGAGGACGTCTTCGCCCGCCCCCTGCTGCCCTCCATGGAGCTGCTGCTGCGGGCCGCCGCGGGCGACGAGACCGCCGAGGCCAAGGTCGACCCGCGCTGGCTCGACCAGTTCCGCTCCCGGCTCGCCGGACTCCTCCCGGTCGGCTTCATCCCGGACGGCAGCGGCCCGCTCAAGATCCTCATCGTGCACCCGGCGAGCGAGTCCGACGGCCGGGCCGCCGACTTCCTCGCCCAGGAACTCAACCTGCCCTCCCGGGTGTTCCCCGAGTGCCGGGCCGTCGACACCGACTCCATCACCGTCGTCTTCTTCCGCAGCGGCATGAACCTCACCGACATCTCCGAGGTGCGCAACGTCCTCAGCCTCTGGTCCGAGGCCCGCGACTCCGGCGGCGAGGGCGACTTCCTGCACTGGCGCCAGCGGCTCGGCTACCAGGACGACTGGCTCGTCTCCACCGAACAGGACCGGCAGCGCATCCTCCACCGGCTGCTCTGCGCCCTGTGGAACGGCCACATCGCCGCCGAGGGGCCCGCCGACTCCCCCCGCCTCGTCCGGATCCGCCTCCAGGAGGGCGAGTCCGCGACCATGTCGCTGCGCCTGGAGGGCTTCGACGGCTCGCTCTCCAGCTGGGCGGGGCTGCTGCGCGCGTACGAGCGGTGGGCGCTGCTCGACGAGGGGCAGATCATCGAGCAGTTCTGCGAACGGCTCATGCGCGCCCTGCCCAAGGGCCTCGCCCACGTCCCGGCACCCCCGTCGCCGCTCTTCACCCACTTCGTGGAGCACGTCGCCCCGCGCCAGCTCGTCCTGATCGACGAGCTCGCCGCCGAGTACGGCGAGGCGGACAGCGAATGGCTCGCCCCGCTCCGCCACTTCTGGGAGGTCACCTACCCGGGCGCCCTCGACATGCGCTTCCCGAGCGCGGCCCACGCCACCCGCCCGAACCTCCGCACCCTCTACGACCGCCACGGCCCACGACAGGTCCGTGGCCCGGGCCGCCCGGCCGGACAGCGCCCGGGGCACGTCCCCCGGCCCCGCCAGGAGCCCCGGCCGCACAGGGGGTACGAGGACGGTGCCGGGTACGGGCCGCGCCCGGGGTACGAGAACGGTGCCGGGTACGGGCCGCGTCCCGGGTACGAGACCGGTACCGCCTACGAGTCCCGGCCCGGGGACGACTCCCGCCCCGGGTACGGGCCTCGACCCCGGTACGACGAGGGCGCCGCCCACAAGCCCCGGCCCGGGCACGAGCCTCGCCCCCGGTACGACGACGGTGCCGCCCACGAGTCCCGGCCCTCGTACGACGACGACGGTGCCGGGCGTGAGAACGGGGTCCGGCGCGACCCCCGTTCCGCGTACGCGAACCGGCCCGCCCCCTCCGCGCCGTCCGTCTACGAGGGCGACTGGGAGCTGGAGCCCGAGCCGGACTTCGGACCCGACTACGAGGAGTACGAGGGGTACGAGGGGTACGAGGCCGGCCACGGCCCGGAGTTCGGGCCCGCCGACGACGAGCCGCACCGCCGCGACCGGGCCGGTGAGGCGGAGTGAGCCCACGCGCCCTTCCCGTCCTGCCCGAACGGCCGCTGCCGGGCCACGCCGTCTGCCTCGACCTGCGCACATCCGTGGGGAAGGCGTACGACTCCGACGCCGCCGTCCGCGCGGCCCTGGACGTCCCGCAGCCCGGCGGCGAGCGGCGCTTCCTCGTCGTCGACGAGGCCGACCGGCTCGTCGCCCACCAGCTGCTCTACGAGCGCCTCTCCTCCTACGGCCCCGCGCACGTCGTCTGCCTGGCCGTCGGCACCCGGGGCGAACGGACCCTGAGCCGTTCCCTCACCCTCCGCCCGCCCGCCGCCGGCGTCCTGTGGGTCTTCGACTCCACGGAGGACGGCGTCCCGGGCGAGGCCGTCCTGCGTCCGCTCGTCGACGTCCTGTCCACGCCCGAGGTCTTCGACGCCGTCCTGCGCGCGCTCGGCGAGGTGGTGCACGGCGTCGCCGTGCCCGCCGTGCGGGTCCTGGAGCACGACCTCACCGACGAGGCCCGGGCGCGGGCCTGGCGGCAGGCGGTGGAGGGTCTTGCCGGACCCGACGTCCCGGCCGGGAACGTCTCCGCCGACCAGGTGCCGGGCGCGCTCGCGCTCCTCCTCGGCGAGGGCGTACCGCGCTCCCTGTCCGGCCACCCGTGGCTGCCGGCCCACGGCCGGGCGGGGGCCCGGCTCGCCGCCTGCGACGAGGCGGTCGGCGAGGCCGTCGACGGCTACCAGCGGGTCCGGGGCCCGGCCGGTCTCCTCACCGGCGCGGGCCGGACCGTCGACCTGCCCGCGGACATCGAGCGGGTGACGGAGGAGCTGAACCGGTTCCGTACCGCCGTCGCGGACGCGTTCGGCGCGGCGGGCGGCACCCGGCTCACCGCCGAGCACCGGGGGGTGCTGCGCGACCGGGGGGTCGAACTGCCGGAGCTGCCGCGGGAGATCTCGCGGGCCGGGATCGTCCCGGCGCTGCGCGACCTCACCCACGACCTGATCGGCAAGGGGCTGCCGCTGCGGTCCGTGGCGGCCCGCCTCTCCGCGCTGTCGGCGCGCACCGCGCCCGTGGGCAGTGCGGCCCGGCTCGCCCGTCTTGACGCGATCTGCGGTCCCGAGCGGCTGCGGCGGCTCGGCGGCCGGTACCCCTTCACGGCCGGCGGTTCGCGCCCCGCGGCCTTCGCCGTCACCGGCCTCCTGGCGCTGCTCGCCGGGCTCTGGCCGCTGCTCGGCTGGGTCCTCGGCCCGGCCGTCGGCGCCCTCGCCG
>NZ_MWIG01000929.1:0-5349 GCF_002156145.1 Streptomyces sp. NRRL B-24572
GTCGACAGCCGGGGCCAGGGCCGGGACACCCCGGACCGGGGCGAGGGCGACGGCACCCAGTGGGTCGAAGGGTTCATGACCCGCGGCATCGACTCCCCGGAGAACCACTACTACCGGCGGCTGATCACCGACTGCGTGCGCGCCGTGGACGCCGTCGCCCAACTGCCCGGTCTGGACGGCGACCGGATCGTGCTGGCCGGCGGCAGTCAGGGCGGCGGACTGGCCCTCGCCGTCGCCGGGCTCAGCGGGGACCGCGTGGCCGCGACGATGCCGGACGTGCCGTTCCTGTGCCACTTCCGGCAGGGCGCGCAGACCGCCCTGGAGGGGCCGTACCAGGAGATCGTCAAGTACCTGCGTTGGCACAGCCCCCACCGCGTGCAGCAGGCCTTCGACACCCTCGACCACTTCGACGGCGTGCACTTCGCCCAGCGGGCCACGGCCCCGGCGCTGTTCAGCGTCGCCCTGATGGACCCGATCTGCCCGCCCCGCACCGTCTACGCCGCCTTCAACCACTACGCGGGCGAGGACCGCACCATGACGGTGTGGCCCTTCGCCGACCACGACGGCGGCTGCGGCGCCAACCCGCCCGTCCAGCTCGCCTGGCTGCACGAGCGCGGACTGACGCCGCAGCTGTGAGCGCGAGCGGCGCTCCGACCTGATCCACGCCGACTGCGAAACCCTGACCCGAACCCCCAAGGGCAGCCCCCCTGGTACCGGGGCCTTACCACCGCGCACCGCGCGCGGACGGAGGAACCTGCCCGATGAGGTTCACCACGGCTACTGGCTGATGCGCCCGGGCGTCACCGCGCGCTACGCCATCGAAGTCGCCGACGTCCGCACCATCCACCACGCCGGTTCGGCGCGGCGCGGTCCCGAGTTCGCTCTGACCGGCGCCGAACAGGGCCAGGGGAAGGCGAGCCGGGACGGCGACGTGGTCGAACCGAGTGCCGGCGACCGCCTCCGGGTGACCACCGACAGCCCGCACCCCCGGCAGCTGCGGACCGGCGGCCCGGCTGGCGCCCCGCACGTCGGCCCGGTCGGCACCCGCGAGGCGGCCCGGTCGGCACCCGCGAGGCGGACCTGTCCTTCCCGGCCTGAACCGGCCCCGGCACGGGGCCCCGCGCGTCACCGCATGGGCGCGCGGGGTCCCGCCCCTTTTCTCACCGCCGAGGGACGAGGCGGGCGATCTTCGGTCAGCGGGCGCCGAGGAGGTGCTCGAGGGCCAGCTGGTCCAGCTGCTCGAAGGCCATGCCACGCCGGGCGGCGGCGTCGACGTCGAACTCCTCGAAGGCGGAGCGGTCCGCAAGGAGTCCGGTCAGGCCGTCCTCCGCGGTGGGGAGGGCGAGCTCGGGAAGCCGGGAGGCGGCGAGCGCGGCCTGCACCTCCGGGTCGGACCGGAAGGCGCGGGAGCGCTCGGCCAGCAGCAGGTAGTTGCGCATGCAGCCGGCCGCCGAGGCCCAGACGCCGTCGAAGTCCTCGGTGCGCGGCGGCTTGAAGTCGAAGTGGCGCGGGCCGTCGTAGCCGGCCGACTCAAGGAGGTCGACCAGCCAGAAGGCCTGCCGGAGGTCCCCCGCGCCGAAGCGCAGGTCCTGGTCGTACTTGATGCCGGACTGGCCGTTGAGGTCGATGTGGAACAGCTTGTCGTGCCACAGGGCCTGGGCGATGCCGTGCGGGAAGTTGAGCCCGGCCATCTGCTCGTGCCCCACCTCCGGGTTGACGCCGACGCGGTCGGGGCGCTCCAGCTCGTTGATGAACGCCAGGGCGTGGCCGACCGTGGGCAGCAGGATGTCGCCGCGCGGCTCGTTGGGCTTGGGCTCGATCGCGAACCGCAGGTCGTAGCCCTGCTCCTCGACGTACTCGCCCAGCAGGTCGAAGGCCTCCTTCAGCCGGTCAAGGGCGGTGCGCACGTCCTTGGCCGCGCCGGACTCCGCGCCCTCGCGACCGCCCCAGGCGACGTAGACCGAGGCGCCGAGCTCCACGGCCAGGTCGATGTTGCGGATCGTCTTGCGCAGCGCGTAGCGCCGTACGTCGCGGTCGTTGGCGGTGAAGGCGCCGTCCTTGAAGACGGGGTGGGTGAACAGGTTGGTGGTCGCCATCGGGACCTTGAGGCCGGCGGCGTCCAGTGCGGCGCGGAAGCGCTTGACCATCTCCTCGCGCGTGGCGTCGCCCGCGCCGAAGGGGATCAGGTCGTCGTCGTGGAAGGTGACGCCGTAGGCACCGAGTTCGGCCAGCCGCTGCACGGTCTCGACCGGGTCGAGGGCGGGGCGGGTCGCGTCGCCGAAGGGGTCGCGCCCCTGCCAGCCGACGGTCCACAGGCCGAAGGTGAACTTGTGCGCGGGGGTGGGGACGAGCGGGCTGCTGGACATGGAGCGGCTCCGGATCCGTGTCGAGGGGGTGTTTGTCATGGCACTTAACAAATTAGTATGCGGGGACGTCAGAAGGAACCCCCAGGGGAGGAACGCATGACCGAGCAGCGTGTCGTGATCGGCGTCGACAGCTCGACCCAGTCCACCAAGGCCCTCGCCGTCGACATCGACACGGGCGCGGTCCTGGGAGAGGGACGCGCCCCGCACACCGTCAGCGAGGGAGCCGGCCGCGAGAGCGATCCCGAGCAGTGGTGGCGGGCGTTCGAGGAGGCCGCCGTGCGGACGGGCTGGGCCGAGCGCGCGGCCGCCGTCTCGATCGCCGGCCAGCAGCACGGCCTGGTCACCCTCGACGCGGCCGGAGCGCCGGTCCGCCCCGCGCTGCTGTGGAACGACGTCCGGTCCGCTCCCCAGGCCGCCGAGCTGAGGGCCGCGCTCGGCCCGGCGGAGATCGTCCACCGCACCGGCAGCCTCCCGACCGCCGCCTTCACCGCCCCCAAATGGGCCTGGCTGCGTGCCAACGAGCCCGCCGCGGCCGACCGCGTCGCCGCCGTCCGCCTCCCGCACGACTTCCTGACCGAGCGGCTGACCGGGGAGGCGGTGACCGACCGCGGAGACGCGTCGGGCACCGGCTGGTGGGGGCCGGACGGCTACGACAAGGACCTCCTCGAACGCATCGGCCTCGACCCGGCCCTGCTGCCGCAGGTCCTCGCGCCGGGCGCGCCGGCCGGCGCGGTCCGCCCGGGGACGGCGCTGCGCGAGGGGGCACTGGTGGCCGCCGGAACCGGCGACAACATGGCCGCCGCCCTCGGCCTCGGCCTGCGGCCCGGGCAGCCTGTGCTCAGCCTCGGCACCTCCGGGACGGTCTACGCCGTCGGCAGGACCCGGCCGGTGGACCCGAGCGGGACGGTCGCGGGCTTCGCCGACGCCCTCGGCGGCTGGCTGCCGCTCGCCTGCACGCTGAACTGCACCCTCGCCGTCGACCGCTTCGCCGCCCTCCTCGGACGCGGGCGCGAGGAGGTCGAGGACGGCGGTTCCGCGGTGGTGCTGCCCTACCTGGACGGCGAGCGCACACCGGATCTCCCGGGCGCCTCCGGACTGGTCCACGGACTGCGTCACGACACCACACCGGGGCAGCTGCTCCAAGCCGCCTACGACGGCGCCGCCCACGCCCTGCTCACCGCCCTGGACGACGTCCTGCGCACGGGCGGCGGGGACCCGGCGGGTGACGAGCCGCTGCTGCTGATCGGCGGCGGCGCCCGCGGCCGCGCCTGGCAGCGGACCGTCCTGCGGCTCTCGGGCCGGGCCGTCCGGGTGCCCGACGCGCAGGAACTGGTCGCGCTCGGCGCGGCCGCCCAGGCCGCCGCACTGCTCACCGGCGAGCCCGCCGACGCGGTGGCACGCCGGTGGCGCACCGCCGAGGGCCCGGTGCTCGAGCCCGTGCCACGGGACACGGACGCGCTCGAACGGATCGGCGATACCCTGCGTCGGGCCGGGGTCTTGCAGGGAGCTCCGGCCGAGGACCGGTAAGAGGGGCGTACGCGTGGCAGTGGTCGGCAGAGCGGGAAACGGCCGGGGGAGCGGGCCCGCGTCGCAACAGGACATGCGACGGCGGAACCTCTCGGTGGTCCTCGGCGCGGTCGCCGCGCACGGCCCGCTGTCCCGCGCGGACGTCGCCGCACGCGTCGGCCTGACCAGGGCGGCCGTCTCCTCGCTGGTCGACGAACTGATCGGGCGGGGGGCGCTGACCGAGGCGGAGACCGCGCCCGACGGACGGGTCGGCCGCCCCGGGCGCGCGCTGTCGGTGAGCGACGAGGGCCCCGCGGGCCTCGGCCTGGAGATCGGCGTCATGCACCTCGGCGCGTGCGTCGTGGACCTGCGCGGAGAACCCCGGGTGTGGCGCCGTGCGGAACGGGCGAACGTCGGCCGGCCGGCAGGGCAGGTGCTGGCGGAGATCGCCGCGCTGGCCGCCGAGGCGGAGGCCGAGGCACGCGACCTCGGGCTGCGCGTCGAGGGCCGGGTCCTGGCCGTGCCCGGGGTGGTGCCGAACGAAGCGGTCGGACGGGTCGAGCACGCGCCCAACCTCGACTGGCGCTCCGTCGCCGTCGCCGACCACTGGCCCGACCAGGACACCGTGCCCGAGCCGGAGAACGAGGCCAACCTCGGGGCCCTGGCCGAGTACTGGAACGCCGAGCAGGCCGCGGAGACCTTCGTGCACGTCTCCGCGGAGGCCGGGATCGGAGCCGCCCTGGTCATCGACGGGCAGTTGTTCCGGGGCGTCCGGGGCTTCGCCGGCGAACTCGGCCACATCCCCGTCCACCCGGACGGAGTCCGGTGCGCCTGCGGTGCGCGCGGTTGCCTGGAGCAGTACGCGGGCCAGGCGGCCGTGCTGCGCGAGGCCGGCCTCGCGCAGCACGGCCGGCAGGACGACCCGGTCGCCCTGCTGGTTGAGCGGGCGGGTGCCGGGCACGCCCCGACCCTGGCGGCGCTCGACCGCGCGGGCCGCGCCCTGGGCCTCGCCCTCGCGTCCGCCGTCGACCTCATCGACCCGGACGGACTCGTCCTCGGCGGCATCTACGCCGAACTGGCCGAGTGGCTGCTGCCGTCCGTCCGTGCCGAACTGGCCGACCGGGTCAGGGTCAGGCCCTGGCCCCCGGAGGCGCTGCGCCCGTCCGCCCTGGGGCGGCGCGGACCCGTCCTCGGCGCCGCGCAGACCACGATCCGTCGGATCATGGCGGACCCCACCCTGCTCCCGGCGGGGTGACCCGCAGCCCGGTGCGCGCGGTGGTCGTGCTCGACCACGACCCTCGAGTGCCCGTCCGGGGCGGTGACCCGCACGTGGACGTACTCGCCGTCGTACCGCCGGGGCAGTTCCCGGCCCCCGGCCTGCTGCTGGAAGGGCTCGGCGACGACACCTCCCTCGACCCCGGCCCACCGCGCCCTGGACCGCCGCCGTGGAACACGGCGGCGGTCCAGGGCGCGGTGG
>NZ_MWIG01000093.1:0-6116 GCF_002156145.1 Streptomyces sp. NRRL B-24572
CCCCCCAGGAAGGCACCCCGTGACCCTCTCGTCCCCACCGCCCACCACCCACGACGTCCACAAGGGCCGCGTCGAGGTCGACCCCGACCGCTGGCCCGACGTCGCCCGGGCGCCGCACGCCTCTGCCCTGCGCACCACCGTGGCCCGCCTCATCGTCGGACGCGCGTTCACCCGGCTGCCCCTGCGGATAGGGACGGACGGCCGCACCAGCGTCCCGGCGCCGCGCAACGGTGACGCCGACGCAGTACCGACGCTCACGCTCCACGATCCCGAGGCCTTCCACCGGCGGATCGCCGCCGACGGGCTGATCGGCTTCGGGGAGTCGTACATGGCCGGCGAGTGGGACGCCGACGACCTCGTAGGCGTCCTCACCGTCCTCGCCCGTCACGTCGACGACCTCGTCCCCGCCCCGCTGCACCGGTTCAGGGGCGCCTGGGTCCGGCGCAGGCCGCGCACCGACCTCAACACCCCCGACGGATCCCGCGAGAACATCCGCCGTCACTACGACCTCTCCAACGAGCTCTTCGCCCTCTTCCTCGACCCCGGACTCAGCTACTCGTCGGCCGTCTTCGATCCGCTCCCCGACACCCCCGACGTCCTCTCCGACGCGGCCTTCACCGCCGCCCAGCACCGAAAGATCGACCGCCTCCTCGACCTGGCGGAGACCGGCCCGGGCACCGAACTCCTGGAGATCGGCACCGGTTGGGGCGAACTCGCGATCCGCGCCGCGGCCCGCGGCGCCCGCGTCCGCACCGTCACCCTCTCCGAGGAGCAGCTCGCCCTCGCGCGCGACCGCGCCGCCCGGGCCGGCGTCGCCGACCGCGTCACCGTCGAACTCCTCGACTACCGCGCCGTACGCGGCCGTTACGACGCCGTCGTGAGCGTCGAGATGATCGAGGCCGTCGGCGCCGAGTTCTGGCCCGACTACTTCACCGCGCTCCGCCGCCTTCTCGCCCCCGGCGGCCGGGTCGCGCTCCAGGCCATCACGATGCCGCACGAACGGATGCTCGCCACCGCCCGCACCCACACCTGGATCAGCAAGTACGTCTTCCCCGGCGGCCTGATCCCCTCCCCGGAGGCCATCGCCCGCGAGTCCGCCGCCGCCGGACTGCGCATCACCCACGACACGGGGTTCGGCGACCACTACGCAGAGACCCTCCACCAGTGGCGCGCCCGCTTCCGGCACGAGGAGGCCGCCGTCGCGGCCCTCGGCTTCGACCGCGTCTTCCGGCGCATGTGGGAGTTCTACCTCGCCTGGTCCGAGGCCGGCTTCCGCGCCCGCTACCTTGACGTCCGCCAGCTCCGGCTCACCGCCGACGCCACGGACACGGCGTCCTCCTCCCCGGCGGACCGGTACGGGGAGGCGCCGTGAGTCCCGTCGACACCACGGCGCTCGGTTCCGTCCTGGCCGCCTCGGCCGCCGCCGCCCTCGCCGTCATGCTGGTGGCCTTCGCCGTCGGTACCGCCCGACGGCTGCACCGGGTCGTCGACGTCGCCTGGGGGATCGCGTTCGCGGTCGTCGCGTCGGTTTCCTGGTTCCTGGCGGACGGCCACGGCGACGACGTCCGGCGGAGCGCCGTCGCGCTCGCCACCGTCGTCTGGGGACTGCGGCTCGCCGTCCACATCGCCCGCCGCGGTCGCGGCCACGGGGAGGACCCCCGGTACGCGCGCATGCTCGCCCGCGCCCGCCGATACCCCGCCCTCTACGCCTTGTGGAAGGTGTACCTGCTCCAGGGCGCCCTCGTCTGGCTCGTCTCCCTGCCCGTCCAGTTCGCGGTCCTGCTGCCCCAGCCACTGGGGGCGACCGCGTACCTCGGGCTCGCCGTGTGGGCGGCCGGCCTCGCCTGTGAGGCGGTGGGGGACCACCAGCTCGCCCGCTTCAAGTCGGACCCGGCGAACCGGGGGCGGGTCATGGACCGGGGACTGTGGAGCTGGACCCGGCACCCGAACTATTTCGGTGACTTCCTGGTGTGGTGGGGCCTGTACCTGACGGCCTGCGCCACCTGGCAGACCGCCCTGCTCACCCTCGTCTCCCCGCTCGTGATGAGCGGCCTCCTCATCTGGGGCAGCGGCAAACGGCTCCTGGAGGCACACATGGCGGACCGGCCGGGGTACGCGGAGTACCGGGCCCGGACGAGCGGCTTCGTCCCCCGACCGCCCCGCCCACGCCGGCGACGGACGTCGGGCGCGCCCCGTCCCTGAGGCGTCCGGGGCAGGGGTCAGCCACCGGCCCCGACGGCCCCTTCCTCCTGCCCGCCCCGCTCCTCGACGCCGTCGCCCTCCCCGTACAGCCGGGAGAGCACGGCGAGCGCCTCGCGCAGGCCGGTGGGACGTACTGTGCCGGGCGCCGGCGTCCGGCCGAGCCAGCCCGGGCCCGCGAGGAGGACCAGCGGTGAGGTGCGCGCTCCCTGCATCCCGAACGCCGTCCGGGCGACGTGCTGGGCCAGGGCGTGGCTCGCGGTGGAGCGGGACTGGGACCAGAGGACGACGGCGGCGGGCCCCGACCGCCGCACCGCGGCGTCGAGGGCCTCGGCGGGCACGGCCGCGCCGAACATCCTGGTCGGCAGCCCGCGTTCGGCCAGGCCCGCGGCGAGCGCCTCCAGGGGCAGCGTGTGCTGTTCCGAAGGGACGCACGCCAGCACGGTCGGAGGACCCTGCGAGGTGACCGCGGGTCCGGAGACGGCGGCCCGCCGCAGTGCCGTGGAGATGTGCCAGGAGAGCAGGTGCTCCACCTCGACGTAGCGGTCGTCCGACGACTCCCACTTCCGGCCCACCGCATGCAGTGTCGGCGCCATGATCTCCTCCCAGGAGGTGACGAGGCCGTACTCCGCCAGCGCCGCCCGGAGCAGCTCTTCCACGGCGGGTGCGTCGAGCCGCACGGCGGCACGGGCCAGCCCCCGGCATTCCTGCCGGACGTCTCCCAGCGGCAGGCCTCTGTCGGACACCGGCCTCCGGGAGGGCGACGCCGGTTCCGACACGGGTTCCGACGCCGTTCCCGACACGGCTTCCTCGACGGGTGCGACCGGCGCGGTGGCGGCGGCCCGGGCCGGAGCGGCGACACCCACGGCGGGCGCGTCCGGTGAGGAGCGCTCCCGCCGTGCGGCCCGCGCCGCCTCGGCGGGCGGGACGCCGGACGCCGTGAGACGGCACATCTCCTCCAGCATCGCCACGTCCGCGGGGCTCCACCGCCGGTGGCGTCCGTCCCCGCGGTCGGCCGGGCCGATCCCGTACCGCCGGTCCCAGGACCGCACGGTGGTCGGGGAGACGCCGAGACGCCGGGCCAGGGCGCCCGTGGTGATGCCGTGATCGGTGTCGTACATGGTCACCACCGTAGGGTGCGGAAACGGTGCGAGCAGGCGCGTTCGGAGCCGGGGCACATGGTCAGGAGTGCCACGCCACGGCCGCCGCCGGAAGGCGGTCGGCCACGCCGTCGGCCATCCGCTCGAATTCCCCGCGCAGGAACGGCGCGGCCAGCCGTGCGAAGCCCTTGAAGGTGAGCGACGCACGGTACGTCAGCCGTGTCGCCGTCCCTTCCTCGGCGAACCGCAGGTCGTCCAGCGCCGTCACGGTCTTGTTCTCGCCGCGGAACACCAGGCGGAAGGGTTCCCGGACGACGAGTTCGTACCGCAGCTCGGTCGCGCGGCCCCGGAACCGAGACGTGTTCCGCCACCGGGCGCCCTGCCGCAGGGGCCCGTCGTCGAGCCGCACGCAGCGTACGGTGCCGGGGTCCCATTCCTCCGCACGGCCGAAGTCCTCCAGGTAGGCCACGACCTCCGCCAGGGGCCGTCGCACCACGAGCACCCGCTCCACACTGATCACCGTACGGCCTCCTCGACGTCGTACCGGTCCGCGCGCCGGCTCCGGTCATCCGGGGTTTCCGGCCGAACGGCCGGACTGGATGCACCCGACACGAAGGCCGCGCCCGCCCTGGTGAACCGACGACGGGCCGGTCACCCGAGCCGACGGTCAGCCGGGCGGCGCCGTCGCGGGGGAGCAGCCGCGGGCGGCGCGGCTGCCGACCGGCTCACCAGCCCCACGTGCCGGGACCGCCCTTGAAGGGACCCGCGATCTCGTGGGTGATCCACCCGCCGTAGAAGTCGCCCTCCTGGGCGACCACCGGCTCCCCGTCGACTGTGCAGCCCACCGCGGACGGATAGAAGGCCAGGTGGCCGCGGAGGGCCTCGTAGGCGTCGAGGGGCCGCTCGTAGCTCCATGCGGCGCGGGGTACGACGAAGTCGCCGACGACGACGTCCCAGTAGGACGCGGCGCCCTTCCACTCGCAGTGGGTGCGGCCAGGCCGGGGGCGCAGGAACTCCGCGCGCACGTCGCGGCGGGGCAGGTAGAACGTCGGCGGGTGGCTGGTCTCCAGGACCCGCAGGCTCGCGCGCGTGTCCGCGACGACCCGGCCGTCCACCGTCACCGTCACGCGGCGGTCGTCACCGGCCAGCCGGGGCGGTCGCGGGTAGTCCCACACGCACTCCGTCGGCCGGGCGCCGGGCCGTGCGAGCCCTCGGGGGCCGCCCGCCACGTCGTCCGCGTCACCCATGGGGCCCTCCTCGCCTTTTGTCGCAGCTCTGCTGCATGTTCTTCCCCCTCACACCGGCCCGCGGATGCAACGGGGCCACCCGACAGGGGCGGACGGGTGAACGGCTCGCTGTCGGACGGTGAGGCGCATCCGGGCGCTCTCGTGACGAGAAAAGGCATTGAAGCATCACAAAAGGTGCTTCGGTACATGTTCGTTCGCGCGGAGCCCGATCCGTACGGCGGTGGCCTCGGGCGACGGACGGAACCACGGACAGGCAGGGGAACAGCCGTGCGGCTCAAAGACGAACTTCCCGTGGACCACCACCTCGCCACCGTGTACCGCTGGGGCGCCGCCTTCTGCGGTGCCGTCCTGCTGGTGTTCGGCTGCCTCGGCTTCGCCGACGCGCTCAGCCCCTTCGACACCTCCGGTGAGCGGATCGCCGGGATGACCACCAACACCGCACTGAGCTGGATCTCGGTGCTGACGGGACTCGCCCTCTTGGCCGGTGCGGTCGCGGGCGGGAACATCGCCTCCACCGTGAACATGCTCGTGGGCGGCTCGTTCCTGCTCAGCGGCTTCTACCACCTGTTCGTGCTCGACCGGCCCGCCAACTTCCTCGATTTCGGCATGACCAACGTGGTGTTCAGCTTCCTCATGGGGCTGTTGATCCTCACGTTCGGCATGTACGGGCGGGTGTCCAGCAAGCTGCCGCACGACAACCCCTACTGGCGCAGGCGCCACCCGCGCGAGGCCGCCGCGGAGTCGCTCGCACGCCGCCGCCTCGCCTCCGCGTCTCTCCCGCCCGGGGCCACGCGCACCACGGCCCCGACGCTTCCCGGAACGTCCGGTCCGGCGATTCCCGAAGGGCCCCCGCGGTGAACGCGGTCCTGGTCGTGGGAGCGACGGGGACGGTCGGCGGCCTCGCCGCGCGGGCGTTGCACCGCCAGGGCGCGTCGGTGGCCCTGGCCGGCAGGAACGCGGAGCGGCTCGCCGACCGGTCGCGGCTGCCGGGCGACTGCCCCCGCCGCGTCTTCGACGCCTACGACCTCGACGGCTGCGCGGCGCTCGCACCGTGGGCGGCCCGTTCCCTCGGACGCCTGGACCGCGTCGTCGTGGCCGTCGGAGTGGCGGGCTTCGGGCGGGCCGAGAGCGTCGGCGAGGCCGCCGCCGAGCACCTCATGACCGTGAACGCCCTGGCGCCCATGGCAGTGGTCCGGGGCGCCCTGCCCGTGCTGGAGGCCGGAGGCGCGATCGGTGTCGTCACCGGCTCGGTCGTCGACGCGCCCCCGCAGGGCATGGCCGACTACGCGGCCGCCAAGACGGCCCTCGCCACCTGGCTGGGCGTGGTCGGCAGGGAACAGCGGGCCCGGGGCGTCCGGATCGTCGACGTGCGCTTGCCCCACCTGGAGGGTGGGTTCACCGCCCGGGCGGTGACGGGGGAGCCGCCGAGACTCCCGCCCGGCGCAGACCCGGCGGCGGCGGTCGAACGGCACCTGCTTGCGCCTCTGACCGGCGCCCCGGGGCGCCCGCACTGAGCGTCCCCGGGGCTCCTGGGCGCTTCTCAGGCGCAGGGGCTGTCGGCTCCGGCGGC
>NZ_MWIG01000930.1:0-1578 GCF_002156145.1 Streptomyces sp. NRRL B-24572
CGAGCTCGGCGAGTCCGGCGAAGGTGGCCTTCAGGGAGAAGTCGGTGACGGAGACGTCCGCACCGGGGCGTTCGCGGACGGCGTTGGTGAGCGCGGGGGCGAGCAGGGAGTGGCCGCCGAGCTTGAAGAAGTTGTCGTCCGGGCCGATCGACGCGGCGCCCAGGACCTGGGTCCACACGCGGGCGATGAGCTCCTCCGCGCGGCCGTCCAGGCCGTCGGTGCCGGTGCCGGTGGTCCGGGACTCCGTGCCCGCCGTCGGGGTTTCGAGCCGGGTGGGCAGCGCGGACCGGTCGAGCTTGCCGCTGGGCGTCGTGGCGAACCGGTCCACCGCGACGTACGCGCTCGGCACCATGTAGGCGGGCAGGCCGTCCGAGAGCGCGGCGCGCAGGGCGGTGGCGTCGCCGCCGCGGTGGTAGGCGATCAGGCAGGCGGTGCCGCCGGCGTCCTCGCCGAGGATCACGGCCGCCTCGGCGACGCCGTCCGCGCGGGTGAGGGCGGCCTCGATCTCCGGGAGTTCGATGCGGTGGCCGCGCAGCTTGACCTGGCCGTCGGCGCGGCCGAGGTAGACGAGCCGGCCGTCGGGCAGCAGCCGGCAGCGGTCGCCGGTGCGGTACATGCGCCCGCCGGAGCCGTCACCGGAGACGATGTCGGCGACGAAACGTTCCGCCGTGAGTCCGGGGCGGTGGCGGTAGCCACGGCCCACGCGCGGGCCCGCGAGGTACAGCTCGCCGGACTCCCCCGGCCCGACCGGGACGAGCTTCTCGTCGAGCAGGCGCATCCGGAGGCCCGGCAGGACGGTGCCGATGTGCGGCTCCCCCGATCCGTCGATCCAGCCGGCGGTGGCGTCGACGGTGCACTCGGTCGGACCGTACACGTTGAGCGCGCGCAGCAGGCCGGACCGGTGGGCGGCGGCCAGCCGGTCCCACAGCGCCGGGCTGATCGCCTCGCCTCCGACGAGGAGGGTCAGCGGGCGCGGGCCGCCGTCCTCGGTGAGCAGGTCGAGGAGCGGGTCGGCGTGCGAGGGGGTGATGTCGAGATCGGTGAGGGCCTGCTCGTCGACGAAGGCGGCGAGCAGCGACGGGTCGCGGCGGGTCTCCTCGTCGATCATGACGAGGGTGTCGCCCCGGCAGAGCCGTGTCCACTGCTGCACGGAGGCGTCGAACGACGGGGAGGCGTTCCAGCCGACCCGGCAGCCCTCGCCCGTGGCGGCGCCCGCCTCCTCCAGTTCCTTCAGCAGCAGGGAGGCGGCGGCGCGGCCGATCTCGACACCCTTGGGGCGGCCGGTGGAACCGGAGGTGTAGATGACGTAGGCGAGCGTGTCTCCGGTGACCGGAACGGGCGTGTACGGGGACGGGGCCGGGTCACCGCTCGGGGTGGCCGCCAGCTCGGCGAACGTCACGGCGCGGGCCCCGGGGGCCGGGGAGCCGGCCGTGCCGCTCGTACCGTCCGTGCCGCTCGTACCGGCCGCCGTACCGCTCGTGCCGTCCAGGACCACCAGGTCGGCGCCGGAGTCCTCGACGAGGTAGCGGCGGCGGTCGGCGGGCAGCGCCGGGTCGACCGGCAGGTAGGCGGCGCCGG
>NZ_MWIG01000931.1:0-1292 GCF_002156145.1 Streptomyces sp. NRRL B-24572
TCGCCGGGCCGGTCCTCGCGGACGGTCACGGCGGCGCGGGCGACGTCCGGGTGGGCGGTGAGCGCGGCCTCGATCTCGCCGGGTTCGATGCGGAAGCCGCGGAGCTTGACCTGGAAGTCGGCGCGGCCGATGTACTCCAGCTGTCCGTCGGCGTTCCGGCGGACCAGGTCGCCGGTGCGGTACATGCGGGTGCCGGGCGGTCCGTACGGGTCGGCCGTGAACCGTTCGGCGGTGAGGCCGGGGCGGTTCAGGTAGCCCCGGGCCAGGGGGTCGCCCGCGAGGTACAGCTCGCCGGTGACGCCGGGCGGGACGGGCATCAGGCCGGTGTCGAGGACGTACGCGGCGGTGTGGTCGATCGGGCTGCCGATCGGCGGGACCTCGGGCCAGTCGGCGACGTCGGCCGGGAGGGTCCAGGCGGTGACGACGTGGGTCTCGGCGGGGCCGTAGTGGTTGTGCAGGAGGGTGGGGGCGCCGGCGTGGTGGGTCCGGACGGCCTCCCGCAGGGTGAGGGCCTCGCCGGCCTGGACGAGGTGGCGGAGTCCGGACAGGTCGGCGCCGCTCTCGCGGGCGGCCTCCAGGACCCCGTCGAGGACGAGGTTCGGGGCGTAGAGCTCGGCGACCCGCTCCTCCTGGAGCCAGCGGGCCAGTTCGCGCGGGTCGCGGCGGACGTCCTCGGGGCAGACCGCGAGGGTCTTGCCGGTGAGGAGGGCCGAGAGCATCTCCTGGACGGAGACGTCGAAGCCGACGGCGGTGAACTGGGCGACGACGGTGCCGGGTTCGCCGGGGACGGCGGTCTCGTGCCAGGCGAGCAGGCCGGCGAGCGCCCGGTGCGGCATGACGATGCCCTTGGGGCGGCCGGTGGAGCCCGAGGTGTGGATCACGTACGCGGGGTGCTCGGGCAGCACCGCGGGGGCGGGGAGCTGCGGGCCCGCCGGGGGCAGCGGCTCCTCCAGGTGCAGCAGGCGGTCCGGGTCTCCGGGGAGTTCCGTGCCGACGGCGGCCGTGGTGACGACGGTCCGCGGGCGGGTGTCGGCGAGCAGTGCGGCGATCCGCTCGGCGGGGTGCTCCGGGTCGACGGGCACATAGGCGGCGCCGGTCTTGAGGACGGCGACGAGCGCGACGGCCAGTGCGGTGGAGCGGGGCAGTGCGACGGCGACGAACTCCTCGGGTGCGGCGCCGCGGCGGAGCAGTTCGGCCGCGAGGCGGTTCGCGCGCTCGTCGAGTTCGCGGTAGGTGAGGGCGCCGCTGTCGTCGGTGACGGCGACGGCGTCCGGGGTGCGGGCGGCCTGGGC
>NZ_MWIG01000932.1:0-2772 GCF_002156145.1 Streptomyces sp. NRRL B-24572
ACGGGGCGCGGGTGCGCGGCTGGAACGACTTCTCCTGCAAGCCCTCCGCCGCGCACCCGCGCCCCGTCGTCCTCGTCCACGGCACCTTCGGGAACGCCGTCGACAACTGGCTGGCCCTCGCCCCCTACCTGGTCGACCGGGGCTACTGCGTCTTCTCCCTCGACTACGGCCAGCTGCCGGGCGTGCCCCTCTTCAACGGGCTCGGCCCCATCGCCGCCTCCGCCGGACAGCTCGACACCTACGTCGACCGGGTCCTCGCCGCCACCGGCGCCCCCGAGGCCGACCTCGTCGGACACTCGCAGGGCGGCATGATGCCCCGCTGGTACCTCAAGTTCCTCGGCGGGGCCGAGAAGGTGAACACGCTCGTCGGCATCGCCCCCGACAACCACGGCACCACCCTGAGCGGCCTCACCAAGCTCCTGCCGTACTTCCCCGGCGCCGAGGACCTCATCAGCTCCGCGACCCCGGGCCTCGCCGACCAGATCGCCGGCTCGGCCTTCATCACCAAGCTCAACGAGGGCGGCGACACCGTCCCCGGGGTCCGCTACCACGTCATCGCGAGCCAGTACGACGAGGTCGTCACCCCGTACCGCTCCCAGTTCCTGACCGGCCCGAACGTCACCAACGTCCTCATCCAGGACAAGTGCGCGCTCGACCTGTCCGAGCACGTGGCCATCGGCACGGTGGACCGGGTCACCTTCCACGAGGTGGCCAACGCCCTCGACCCGGCCCACGCGACCCCGACCACCTGCCTCTCGGTGGTCGGCTAGCCCCGGGCCCGGCGCCGCCGGGCCGTCCCGAAGAGCACCGCCGCACCGAGCGCGAGCACGGCGGCGCCACCGACCGCGAGATACGGGGTGGTGGCGTCGCCGCCCGTCTCCGCCAGCTCCACACCGGAAGACGAACCGGAGGCGGGGGCGGGGGCGGTGACGGGGGTTGCGGACATGGCGGAGTCTCCCTTTGGCGGAGGGTGCGGGACGAGGCTTTGGCAGAGGGTGCGGGACGAGGAAGGAAGGCGCAGGTCAGCCCTTGAGGGCGCCCTGGGTGATGCCGCCGACGATGTGACGGCCGAAGAGGACGAAGACCAGGAGGAGGGGCAGGGTGCCCATGAGCGCTCCGGCCGTGATGACGGACCAGTCGGTCGACCAGCCGGTGCCCAGTCCGGCGAGGGCGACCTGGACGGTCGGGTTGGTGGCGCCGTTCATGACGATGATCGGCCAGAGGAAGTCGTTCCAGGACTGGACGAAGGTCAGCATGCCCAGGACCGCCATCGCCGGGCGGGCGACGGGGAAGACGACGTGCCGGATGACGCGCAGCGAGTTGGCGCCGTCGACGCGGGCGGCTTCCAGGAGTTCGGCGGGCAGGGCCTGCGAGAGGAACTGGCGCATGAAGAAGACGCCGAAGGCGGTGACCAGGACGGGCAGGATCAGCGCCCCGAGGTGATTGCCGAGCCCCAGGTTCTTGGTGAGGATGAACAGGGGCACGACGCTGAGCTGCGCGGGCACGGCGAGGGTGGACAGGACCAGGCCGAGCATGACCTTCTTCCCGCGGAAGCGGAGTTTGGCGAAGGCGAAGCCCGCGAGGACGGAGAAGGTCACCGTGCTGACGGTGACGGCTCCGGCGACGAGCGTGGAGTTGAGCAGGGCGACGCCCATGCCGCGCCCGCCGGCGTTGCGCCAGACGTAGGTGAGGTTCTCGAAGAGGTTGCCGCCGGGCAGCATCGGCGGTGGGCTGGAGACGACGGCGTGGCTGTCGGTGGAGGCCGCGACCAGCGTCCAGTACAGCGGGAACAGCGAGGCCACGGCCGCGAGTCCCAGGACGATGTGGGCGAGTCGCCCGGCCCGGTGCCGGCCACCGGCCCGGCCGGCACGGGCGGACGGCCGGGCCGGCGCGTGGTGACGGCGGTCGGGGACGGATGTGGTGGTGGTCATGTCGTACTCCACGTCACTGGGAGGTGCGCAGGCGGCGGGTGATCAGCGCGTTGACGAGCCCGATGAGCAGCAGCAGGCCGAACATGATCCAGGCGACCGCGCTGGCGCGCCCGAGCATGCTGGAGTGGAAGCCCTGGTCGTACATGAGGATTCCGAGGGTCTCGTACTGGTGGTCGGTGCCGCCCTGGTGACCGCTCTGGCCCCCGAACAGGTAGGGCTCGCCGAAGAGTTGGGTGGCTCCGATGGTCGAGACGATCACCGTGAAGAGGATCGTGGGGCGCAGGGCGGGGACCGTGACGTGCAGGAACTGCTGCCGGCGGTTGGCGCCGTCCAGGGCCGCGGCCTCGTACAGCTCGCGCGGCACGGCCTGCATGGCCGCGAGGTAGATCAGGGCGTTGTAGCCGGTCCAGCGCCAGGTGACGATCACGGAGATCGCGAACTGCGAGCTCCAGCGGCCTGCCTCCCAGTGCACGGGCCCGGCACCGAACAGGCCCAGGAGCCAGTTGGCCATGCCGCCCTCGGGGCTGAAGATCAGGGCGAAGACGAGGGTGGCGGCGGCGACGGAGGTCGCGTACGGGGCGAGGAGCGCCGTGCGCAGGAATCCGCGGGCGCGCAGCCGGTAGTTGAGCAGGTGGGCGAGGCCCAGCGCCATCAGCAGCTGGGGGACGGTGGACAGGACGCCGAGGGTGAAGGTGTTGAGGAGCGCGTTCCAGAAGTAGTGGCTGACCTGGCCGGTGAACAGGTCGGTGTAGTTGCGCAGTCCGACCCATTCGGCACGGTCGACGTTGTACAGGCTCACCCGGTGGAAGGAGAGCCATCCCGTGTAGAGCAGCGGGAAGAG
>NZ_MWIG01000933.1:0-552 GCF_002156145.1 Streptomyces sp. NRRL B-24572
GAAGGAGGCGCCGTCGGATTCGCGGGCGAGGACGACGGCGCCGAGCACCGCCAGGCCGAGTACCGCAACGATCTGCCGGGTGGTGCTGCTGATGCCCGAGGCGAGGCCGCCCTCCTGCGGGCTGACCGCCTGGATGGCGGCTCCCGTCAGGGGGGACATGGTCAGGGCGAAGCCGATGCCGGTGACTCCCAGCCGCCACCACACGTTCCCGTAGCCGGTGTCGGCGTGCACCGTGCCGAGCGCAAGCAGTCCCAGGCCGGCCAGGGCCAGGCCGGTGGTGACCACGACGCGGAAGCCGTACCGGGCGGCGAGCCGGCCCGCGTACGGGCTGACGACCACCATGGCGAGGGACAGCGGCAGGGTCTGCAGGCCGGCGCGCAGGATCGAGCTGCCCTGGACGTACACGAAGAACTGGGAGAAGAAGAACGACGAGCCCATGAGCGCGAACCCCACCACGACCATGGCGGTGTTGGACACGGTGAACAGGCGCCGGCGGAACAGCCGCAGCGGCAGCATCGGTGCGGAGCGACGCGCTTCGACGGCGACGAAGGC
>NZ_MWIG01000934.1:0-6419 GCF_002156145.1 Streptomyces sp. NRRL B-24572
ACGACCCCCTGCCCGTCCCCGACGCCCCCTGTCAAACCTTCCGCCGCAGGAGCACCAGCGACAGCCCAGCCGCAAGAAGCATCAACAAAGCAGCCCCGACAGCGGCCCCGGACATGGCCTCGACAAAGGCCCCACGGGCGGCGGCAAGAACGTCCGGCCCGGCCCCCAGCGCACCCCCGAGCGTCTCCCGGGCAGCGGCCGGCGCCGAGGAGGGCATGGCCGCGGTGTAGACGGCCGCACCGATGGCCCCGAGGACGGCCATCCCGAGCGCACCGCCCAGCTCCGACCCGGCTTCGAGCACGGCGGCAGCGACCCCCGCACGCTCGGGCGGCGCGGCGCCGAGGGCGAGTTCGTTGGCGAGGGTCATCGCGGAGACGAGCCCGGCGACGTAGACGGCGCTGCCCACGAGGACGACCCAGAAGGGCGTGCCGCGCTCGACGCCGACCAGCCACCCGAAGCCCGCGGCGGAGACGACGAACCCGCCCCCCATGACGTACGCCCGGTCCACCCGCTGGGCGAGCACCGCGGCGACGGGCGCGGCGACCATGGCGGCTCCGGTGGGGACGAGGCTCCAGAGGGCGGCTTCGAGAGGGCTCTGCCCGAGGACGGACTGGAGGTACTGGGTGAGGAAGACGGCGAAGCCCACCGTCGCGGCCATGGCGAGCAGATTGACCAGCAGGGAGCCCCCGTACGCGGGAGTACGAACGAGCCGCAGGTCGATCATCGGCTCATCGAGCCGAAGCTGCCGACGGACGAAGACGAGCCCGAGCAGAACCCCGAAGGCCACCGCGAGCGCGGGCAGGGGCGCCCACCCGCCCTTGGCGAGCTCCTTGATCCCGTAGATCACCGGCAGCAGAGCGACAAGCGAGAGCCCGGCACTGACGAAGTCGAACCGCGAACCCCCCGCGGCCTCCTTGGACTCGGACACCAGCAGCGGCGCGAGCACCAACAGCAAGGCCATGGCAGGCAGGTTGATGAGGAAGACGGACCCCCACCAGAAGTGTTCGAGGAGCGCGCCGCTGACAACAGGGCCCAGGGGGATGCCGCTGGCCATGACGGTGGTCCACAGGGTGACGGCCTTGGCGCGCTGGGCCGGGTCCTGGAAGAGGGTGCGGATCAGGGCGAGGGTGGACGGCATGAGGCAGGCTCCGGCGACGCCGAGGAGGGCGCGGGCGCCGATGAGGGCGCCGGGGCTGTGGGCGTAGGCGGCGGCGATGGACGCGGCGCCGAAGAGCGCGGCGCCGAAGAGGACCAGCTTGCGGCGCCCGACGCGGTCGCCGAGGGAGCCCATGGTGACGAGGAGCCCGGCGAGCACGAAGCCGTACATGTCGAGGATCCACAGCTGCTGGGTGGCGCCGGGCCGGAGGTCGGCGGCGATGGAGGGGATGGCGAAGTAGAGGACGGAGACGTCCATGGAGACGAGGAGGAGCGGGAGCATCAGAACGCCGAGGGCGGTCCATTCGCGCCGCCCGGCGCGGGCGGGTTCTGCGGCTGTCGAGGGGCCTGCGGTGAGTGTCATGCGAGCAGCGAAGCAACAGGGGGCGTACAGCGCCACGAACGCCCTAGTGCACCGCACACATCCCCCGCGAAGCAGCAGCTCAGGCCCGTGTACACCGCACAGGTGCACTAGTACACTCACCCGCCATGCCGACCGAGCCGCCCTACCTGGCCATCGCCGCCGAGATCCGACGCCGGGTGCACACGGGGGAGTTGGCCCCGGGTGACCGGGTGCCGTCGACGCGGGCGATCACGCGCGAGTGGGGCGTGGCGATGGCGACGGCGACGAAGGCGCTGGCGGCGCTGCGCCAGGAGGGCCTGGTGCGGGTGGAGCCGGGGGTGGGGACGGTGGTCGTGGACACGGCGCGGCGGGCGCCGGCCACGGTGGCGCTCACGCGGGGGCGGATCGTCCGGGCGGCGATCGAACTGGCGGACGCGGAGGGCCTGAACGCGCTGACGATGCGCCGGGTGGCGACGACCCTGGGCACGTCGACGATGGCGCTGTACCGCCACGTCCCGGGCAAGGTGGAGCTGGTGCGGCTGATCGCGGACGCGGTGTGCGGCGAGGTGCCGCTGGGCCCGGTGCCGGCGGACTGGCGGACGGGCCTGGAGCAGGGCGCGCGCTGGCTGCGCGGGGTGTACGCCCGGCACCGGTGGATGGCGCACGCGATGGCGTCGTTCACGCGGCCGGTGGCGACGCCGAACGCGATGAGGTACACGGAGTGGATCCTGCGGGCGCTCCGGGGCACGCCCCTCTCCCCCGCGGACAAGCTTCACGTCCATCTGTCGGTCTTCGCCTACGTCCAGGGCCTGTCGATGGCGGACGACCTGGAGGAGCAGGCGCGCCAGGACACGGGGATCTCCAACGACGAGTGGATGGAACAGAATGAGCCACGGTTCGACGCGATTCAGTCGGCGGGTTCGTATCCGGAACTAGCCGCGGTGACCGACGGCGGGGGCTTCGGTCTGGACCTGGACGGACTCTTCGAATTCGGCCTCCGCAGAGCGTTGGACGGCATCGCGGCCCTGATCGACGAATCGTCGCCCTGATCGGCGAAACGTCCGGTTAACGAACACGGACATTCGGGCAGCGGACGGTTTCCAGCCAACTTCCCGACACGGTCCTGACAGGTACCCGTCAGTTCTGTCACTCTCTCCCCGGTTCTTCGCACCACTGTTCACCGCGTCCCCCGATCGGGTTCACCCCGTACGGGTCCCGCGTCACAAGTACAACTTCATGCTCCACAGCTCTCCTTGCTCCGCCCGGACGGACTCACCCAAGCCCGCCGGTACCCCCCTCGTTTAAGGAGTCTGCGTGAGATCCACGCCCAGCCGTCGCGCCACCGCGACCGGCGCTCTGATCGCCGCCGCCGCCATGCTCACCCTCGGCGTCCAGGCCGGCACCGCCTCGGCCGGCACCTTCGGTGCCGCCGCCCCCGCGGCGCAGTCCCTCGGCAAGGTCAACCCGGGCAAGCTCCCGGCCGACCTCTCCCCCGCCCAGCGCGCCGCGCTGATCAAGGCCGCCCAGGCCGACTCCGCCGCCACGGCGAAGCGCCTCGGCCTCGGCGCCACGGAGAAGCTGGCCGTCCGCGACGTCGTCCAGGACCGCGACGGCTCCACCCACACGCGCTACGAGCGCACCCTGGACGGCCTCCCGGTCCTCGGCGGCGACCTGATCGTCGACGAGACCAAGGCCGGCGCCCAGACCGGTGTCATCAAGGCCAGCCGCGCCGACATCGCCAAGGTGGACACCGCCGCCGCCACCATCGCCCCGGCCGCCGCCCAGAAGCAGGCGATCGGCGTCGCGAACGCGGCGGGTGCCGAGAAGGCCACCACCAAGAACGCCCCGCGCAAGGTCGTGTGGGCCGCCAAGGACACCCCCGTCCTCGCCTACGAGACGGTCGTCGGCGGCTTCCAGGACGACGGCACCCCGAGCGCGCTGCACGTCATCACGGACGCCAAGACCGGCGCCAAGCTGTACGAGTGGCAGGCCATCGAGACCGGCATCGGCAACACGATGTACAGCGGCCAGGTCACCCTCGGCACCGCCCCGTCGTACTCCCTCACGGACACGACGCGCGGCAACCACAAGACGTACAACCTCAACGGCGGCACGTCGGGCACCGGCACGCTGTTCACCAACAGCACCGACACCTGGGGCAACGGCCTGGCCTCCAACAAGGAGACCGCGGGCGCCGACGCGCACTACGGTGCCGCGGTCACCTGGGACTACTACAAGAACGCGCAGGGCCGTTCCGGCATCCGCGGTGACGGTGTCGGCGCGTACTCCCGGGTCCACTACGGCAACGCGTACGTCAACGCGTTCTGGGACGACTCCTGCTTCTGCATGACGTACGGCGACGGCACGAGCAACACCCACCCGCTCACGTCCATCGACGTGGCCGCGCACGAGATGACGCACGGCGTCACCTCCAACACCGCGGGCCTGAACTACAGCGGCGAGTCCGGCGGCCTCAACGAGGCCACCTCGGACATCTTCGGCTCGACCGTCGAGTTCTACGCCAACAACTCCACGGACGTCGGTGACTACCTCATCGGCGAGAAGATCAACATCAACGGCAACGGCACGCCGCTGCGCTACATGGACAAGCCGAGCAAGGACGGCGCGTCCAAGGACTCGTGGTACTCGGGCATCGGCTCGATCGACGTCCACTACTCCTCGGGCCCGGCGAACCACTTCTTCTACCTGCTGTCCGAGGGCAGCGGCTCGAAGACCATCAACGGCGTGACCTACAACTCGCCGACCTCCGACGGCCTGCCCGTCACCGGCATCGGCCGGGACAAGGCCGCGACGATCTGGTACAAGGCGCTGACCACCAAGTTCAGCTCCACCACCAACTACGCCGGCGCCCGCACGGGTGCCATCGCCGCGGCCACCGACCTGTACGGCGCGAGCAGCCCCGAGGTCGCGGCCGTCCAGGACGCCTTCGCCGCGATCAACGTGGGTGCGCGCTCCGGCGGCGGCACCGGCGGCGGGACGGTGTTCAGCAACGACACCGACGTCGCCATCCCGGACTCCCCGGGAGCCGCGGTGACCTCCTCGGTGACCGTCTCCGGCATCACGGGCAACGCGCCGAGCAACCTCCAGGTCGGCGTGGACATCGTCCACACCTACATCGGTGACCTCGTCGTCGACCTCATCGCCCCCGACGGCTCGGTCTACAACCTGTCCAACCGGGCGGGCGGCAGCACCGACAACATCAACCAGACCTACACCGTGAACGCCTCCTCGGAGGTCGCCAACGGCGTCTGGAAGCTCCGGGTCCAGGACAAGGCGGCCATCGACACCGGCTACATCAACAGCTTCAAGCTGACCTTCCCGTAAAGCACCACCGCACGGGAGCGGGCGCCCGGAGGGAACCTTCCCTCCGGGCGCCCGCGCGTCCGCGTACCGTGCATACCCTGGACCGCATGATCAGGGTGCTCCTTGCGGACGACGAGGCGATGATCCGGGCCGGAGTGCGGGCGATCCTCGCCACCGACCCCGGGATCGAGGTGGTGGCCGAGGCCGGCGACGGACACGAGGCCGTCGACCTCGCCCGCGAGCACCGGCCCGACGTCGCCCTGCTCGACATCCGGATGCCCCGGCTCGACGGGCTCGGCGCGGCCGAGGAACTGCGCACGACGGTGCCGGACACCGCCGTCGTCATGCTCACCACCTTCTCCGAGGACGCCTACATCGCGCGGGCGCTCGGCTGCGGCGTCAGCGGCTTCCTCCTCAAGTCCGGGGACCCGCGCGAGCTGATCGCCGGAGTCCGGGCCGTGGCCGGGGGCGGCGCCGCGCTCTCCCCCACCGTGGCCCGGCGGGTCATCGACACCCTCGGCGGGGAGCGGTTCACCCGCGCGGCCGAGGCGCGCACCCGCCTGGAGCAGCTCACGGGCCGGGAGCGGGAGGTCGTCGCCCTCCTCGGCGCCGGGCTCTCCAACCAGGAGATCGCGGACCGCATGTACGTCGTCGAGGGCACGGTGAAGGCGCACGTGAGCGCCGTCCTCGGCAGGCTCGGCCTGCGCAACCGGGTGCAGCTCGCGGTCCTGGCGTACGAGGCGGGCCTGGTCCCCGATGCGTGAACCGGTCCGCGAGCACCTCTTCGACCTGGGACTCTGGCTGCTGCTCTGCCTCCCCGTCCTCCTCAGATCGGACCCGAACGACGGCGGGAGCTGGACCGAGGTCGCGATCGGCGTGGCGCTGCTCGGCGGCTGCGTCGCGGTCAGCCGGCGGTGGCCGCCGGTGCCGGTCGCCGTCGTGGTCGCGGTGAGCCTGTCGTCCTCCCCGGAGCTGTTCACCCCCTCGTACAGCCTGGCCCTGATCGCCTTCGGCTATCTCGCCGGACGGCGGGAGGAGCAGACCCGGGCGGCGCTGTGGCTGTTCGGCGCGGTCGCGGCGGCGGGGCTGGTCCTGACGACGGTCACGCACTCCTCGCTGGGCCAGTGGTTCACGCTGCTGCTCACGCTGGCCCTGGCGGTCGTGGCGCCGTGGCTGATCGGCCGTTACGCGCGCCAGTACGACCGGCTCGTGCGCAGCGGCTGGGAGCTGGCCGACCGGATGGAGCGGGAGCAGGCCGCCGTCGCCGACCGGGAGCGGCTGCGGGAGCGGTCCAGGATCGCGGGCGACATGCACGACTCCCTCGGCCACGACCTGGCCCTGATCGCGGTCCGGGCGGGCGCCCTCGAGGTCGATCCGGCGCTGGGTCCCGCCCAGCAGCACGCGGCCGGCGAGCTGCGGCGCGCGGCGGCGGACGCGACGGCCCGGCTGCGGGACATCATCGGCGTCCTGCGGGAGGACGACGCCGGGGCGCCGACGACCCCGTCGGGCGAGACGGTCGAGGAGCTGACGGCCCGGGCCCGCGCGTCGGGCCTCTCGGTCACCCTCACCGCCGCCACCCCGGTGCCGACGCTGCCGG
>NZ_MWIG01000935.1:0-2814 GCF_002156145.1 Streptomyces sp. NRRL B-24572
ACGCAGAACGGCCCGCCCCCCTCCCCGGGGACGGGCCGTGCCCTGCGGAACGAGGTGCGTCTTAGAACGCGGCCTCGTCCAGGTCCATCAGCGAGCCGTCGACGGCCTCGGCGAGCGAGCGCTCGGCGGAGACGCCCGGCAGGACGTTGGCGGCGAAGAACTTCGCGGCCGCGATCTTGCCCTGGTAGAAGGCGACGTCCTTGCCGGTCGCGCCCTCGGCGAGCTTCTCGGCGGCGACGGCGGCACCGCGCAGCAGCAGGTAGCCGACGACGACGTCGCCGGAGGCGAGCAGCAGGCGGGTGGTGTTGAGGCCGACCTTGTAGATGTTCTTGACGTCCTCGCCGGTGGCGGTGAGGTCGGTGATCATCTTGCCGACGATGGCCTCCAGGTCGACGGCCGCCTTGGCGAGCGCGTCGCGGGCGCCGGCCAGCTCCTCGCCGCCGGTGCCGACCGCGAGGAACTTCTTGATCTCCTCGGACAGCGCGTTCAGGGAGGCGCCCTGGTCGCGGACGATCTTGCGGAAGAAGAAGTCCTGGCCCTGGATGGCCGTGGTGCCCTCGTAGAGGGTGTCGATCTTGGCGTCCCGGATGTACTGCTCGATCGGGTACTCCTGCAGGAAGCCGGAGCCGCCGAAGGTCTGGAGCGACTGCGCGAGCTGCTCGTAGCCCTTCTCGGAGCCGTAGCCCTTCACGATCGGCAGCAGCAGGTCGTTGAGGCCGTGCAGCGCCTTGGCGTCCTCACCGGCCGCCTCCTTGATCGCGATCTCGTCCTGCACGGAGGCCGTGTAGAGGACGAGGGAGCGCATGCCCTCGGCGTACGCCTTCTGCGTCATCAGCGAGCGGCGGACGTCGGGGTGGTGCGTGATGGTGACCTTGGGGGCGGCCTTGTCCATGAAGTTCGCCAGGTCGGTGCCCTGGACGCGCTCCTTGGCGTACTCCAGGGCGTTGAGGTAGCCCGTGGAGAGGGTGGAGATCGCCTTCGTGCCGACCATCATGCGGGCGAACTCGATGATGAGGAACATCTGGCGGATGCCGTCGTGCTTGTCGCCGATCAGCCAGCCCTTGGCGGGGTGCTGGTCGCCGAAGGTCATCTCGCAGGTGTTGGAGGCCTTGAGGCCCATCTTGTGCTCGACGTTGGTGGCGTAGACGCCGTTGCGGGCGCCCAGCTCGCCGGTCTCCCAGTCGAACTCGTACTTCGGGACGAGGAAGAGGGAGAGGCCCTTGGTGCCCGGGCCGGCACCCTCGGGGCGGGCGAGGACGTAGTGGAGGATGTTCTCCTCCATGTCGTGCTCACCGGAGGTGATGAAGCGCTTGACGCCCTCGATGTGCCAGGAGCCGTCCTCCTGCTGGATGGCCTTGGTGCGGCCGGCGCCGACGTCCGAGCCCGCGTCGGGCTCGGTGAGGACCATGGTGGAGCCCCAGCGCTTCTCGACGGCGATCTGCGCGACCTTCTTCTGCGCCTCGTTGCCCTCGTTGTAGAGGATGCCGGCGAAGGCCGGGCCGGAGGAGTACATCCAGATGGCCGGGTTCGAGCCGAGGAGCAGCTCCGCGTAGGCCCAGATCAGGGAGCGGGGGGAGACGGTGCCGCCGATCTCCTCCGGGATGCCCAGGCGCCAGTACTCGGACTCCATGAAGGCGTTGTACGACTTCTTGAAGGTGGCCGGGACCGGGGCGGTGTTGGTCTCCGGGTCGAAGACGGGCGGGTTGCGGTCGGCGTCGGCGAAGGACTCCGCGAGCTCGTTCTCGGCGAGACGGCGGATCTCGTCGAGGATGCTCTTGGCGGTGTCGACGTCCATCTCCTCGAACGGACCGGTGCCGTACACCTTGTCGCGGCCGAGGACCTCGAAGAGGTTGAACTCGATGTCGCGGAGATTCGACTTGTAGTGCCCCATGGCGACGGCTCCGTAAGGCTCGGGGAGGGAGGTTCCTCGTACACGTACCAGCGAGTAGCAACACGCTCTCTCCGATGATGCTACCCACCGGTAATAAGAAGCAACCCCTATCCGGCCATCTGTGACGTCCCCGACGTCAACCCCGGCCGTCAAAGGGGGGTGGGGGCTCGCCCGCGCAGGGGTGGAATCCTCCGGTGCCACGGCGCGATCCGTGACGGATCAGCTACTTTCGGTGACGGAGCGCCCGGGAACCCGGACGGGCGGCCACCCCCCGACCCGTGGGGTCGCGCCCCGGCAGGGGTCCTGCCGGGGCGGCGCGCTCGATAGTCTTGGCCCCATGTACGGCTACGAGCAGAACCCGGGTGCCCAGCAGCAGTACGCGCCGCCCCAGCAGGGGCAGTACGCCCCGCCGCAGGCCGGAATGCCGGGCGGCATGCAGGCCGGGATGCCGGGCGGTGGGTACGCCCAGCAGCCGCCGCTCTACCCGGAGCCCTCGCCGCCCTCCCTCGCCGACGCCGTACGTGCCTTCACGACCGGCACCCTGGCCCCCGAGGACTTCCAGCAGATCTTCGCGACCTCCAAGGTCTACTGCCCGCGCGGCGACAACCCGGGCTTCCTGGCCCTGCACAACACCCAGCAGCCGGTCATCCCGATGTTCACCTCGCTCAAGGAGCTGCGGCGGTACGCGGGCAAGGAGTCGAAGTACTTCGTGATCACCGGCGCCGAGGTGATCGACCTGCTGCCGACCGGCTACGGCTTCGTCCTCGACATGGAGGGCGACCACCGCATGGTCTTCGACGCGAAGGCCGTGGAGCAGATGGTCGACTACGCGATGCGGCGGATGTACGGCTGACGGGCGCCTGGCGGGCGTCTGACGTGCACGGGCGGGCCCGGCGACCCCTGAGGGGTCGCCGGGCCCGCCC
>NZ_MWIG01000936.1:0-1502 GCF_002156145.1 Streptomyces sp. NRRL B-24572
CTCGGGGGAGGGCGGGCACACCCCCACGAGCACGGCGCCCGACCTCCCGGACCCCGACCCCGAGGACCTCTGGCCGGACGAGGAGGAACCCGTCTGGGACGAGGAGACCCTCCCCGAGGACACCCACAAGGACGCGATCCCGGCGCCCCGGGAGGAGCGGCACCCCCTGACCCCCGAGGACACAAGAACCGTCGCGTCCTGGGACCGAGACCTCACCGCCCTCACCGCGGAGCTCCGCCGCGCCCGCGCGACCACCCGCGACGTCCTCCTCCCCGCGTACCTCTCCGCCTCCCAGGTCCTGCGCCTCGCCGCCGACCCCGACGGCTTCGCCCAGGAGCTGGCCCGGCCGATGCCCAAGGCGCCGCAGCCGGCGGCCCGGCGGGGCACCCGTTTCCACGCGTGGGTGGAGTCCCGCTTCGAGGAGCTCCCGCTGCCGTTCCTCGGCCCGGAGGAGCTGCCCGGCGGCGAGGACTTCGCGGGGGAACCGGAGATCCTCGACGAGCGGGACCTCGACGAGCTCAAGGAGGCCTTCGCCCGCACCCCGTACGCCCACCGCACCCCGTACCGCGTCGAGGTCCCCGTGCACCTCTCCCTCGCGGGCCGGGTCGTGCGGGGCAGGATCGACGCCGTCTACCGGGACCCGGACTCGGGCGCGTACGAGATCGTGGACTGGAAGACCAGCCGGGACCGCTCCGCGGATCCGCTCCAGCTCGCGATCTACCGGCTCGCCTGGGCCGAGCAGCACGGCCTCGCGCCCGAGGAGGTGGCCGCCGCCTTCGTGTACGTCCGAACGGGTGAGGTCGCCCGTCCGAGCCGCCTGCCCGGCCGTGCCGAGCTCGAGGCGATCCTGCTGGGTGGGGCACCCCCGGACGCCGGATAGGCTCGGAGCCATGAGCGAGACCCCGGACAACGCCGTCCACGCCGTACGCACGTACATCGAGCAGCACCGCGACGCCTTCCTCGGCGACCTCGCGGACTGGCTGCGCATCCCCTCCGTGTCGGCCCGGCCGGACCGGGCCGGGGACGTACGGCGCAGCGCCGAGTGGCTCGCCGCCAAGCTCACGGAGACCGGCTTCACCGCGGTCGAGGTGTGGGAGACCGCCGGCGCTCCTGCCGTCTTCGCGGAGTGGCCGTCCGGGGACCCGGACGCCCCGACCGTCCTCGTCTACGGCCACCACGACGTGCAGCCGGCGGCCCGTGAGGACGGCTGGCACACGGACCCGTTCGAGCCGACGGTGGTCGACGGCCGGATGTACGCGCGTGGGGCGGCCGACGACAAGGGGCAGGTGTTCTTCCACACGCTCGGCGTCCGCGCGCACCTCGCCGCCACCGGCCGCACCGCCCCCGCCGTGAACCTCAAGCTGCTGATCGAGGGTGAGGAGGAGTCCGGCTCGCCGCACTTCCGGGAGCTGGTCGAGGCGCACGCGGACCGCCTCGCCGCCGACGCCGTGATCGTCTCCGACACCGGCATGTGGTCCGAGACGACCCCGACCGTGTGCACC
>NZ_MWIG01000937.1:0-1958 GCF_002156145.1 Streptomyces sp. NRRL B-24572
GTCCCCTACGGCGGGAGATCGGGGAAGCCAGGGCGGGCAGGGCGGGCAGGGGAGCGCGACCACCGGCTTCCTCGTTCTCGCCGGCGCCACCGTCCTCGTGGTCGGCGTCAGACGCCTGCTCCGGAAGGGATAGCCGAGGGATGGCCGAAGGGCCCGGCGCGGACGGTGTCCGGCGCCGGGCCCTCCGTACACGACCCGGTGTTACAGCTTCTCGATGACGTAGTCGATGCAGGCCGTCAGGGCCCGCACGTCCGCCGGGTCGATCGCCGGGAACATCGCGATCCGCAGCTGGTTGCGGCCCAGCTTGCGGTACGGCTCCGTGTCCACGATGCCGTTGGCGCGCAGCACCTTCGCGACCGCCGCCGCGTCGATGTCGTCCGCGAAGTCGATCGTGCCGATGACCTGCGAGCGCTTCGCCGCGTCCGCGACGAACGGCGAGGCGTACTTGGACTCCTCGGCCCACGTGTACAGGGCGTCCGAGGACTCCTTCGTACGCGCCACGGCCCAGTCCAGACCGCCCTGGCCGTTGATCCACTTCAGCTGCTCGTTGAGCAGGAAGAGGGTCGAGAGCGCCGGGGTGTTGTACGTCTGGTTCTTCAGCGAGTTGTCGATCGCCGTCGGCAGCGAGAAGAACTCCGGGATGTGCCGGCCGGACTCGTGGATCTTCTTCGCGCGCTCCAGGGCGGCCGGGGAGAAGGCCGCGAGCCACAGGCCGCCCTCGGCGGCGAAGGACTTCTGCGGGGCGAAGTAGTAGACGTCCGACTCGGTGATGTCGACCGGCAGGCCGCCCGCGCCGGAGGTCGCGTCGACCAGGACGAGCGCACCCTCGTCGGCGCCCGCGACCCGCTTGATCGGGGCGGCGACACCGGTGGAGGTCTCGTTGTGGGTGTACGCGTAGACGTCGACGCCCGCCTCGGCCACCGGCTCCGGGTGGGTGCCCGGGTCGGAGGAGATCACGGTCGGCTCGGCAAGCCAGGGAGCCAGCTTGGCGGCCTTCGCGAACTTGGAGGAGAACTCGCCGAAGGTGAGGTGCTGCGACTTGTTCTCGATGAGACCGTGGGTCGCGACGTCCCAGAAGGCGGTGGAGCCGCCGTTGCCCAGGATCACCTCGTAGCCCTCGGGCAGCGAGAAGAGGTCGGAGATGCCGGCACGTACCTCGCCGACCAGGTTCTTGACCGGAGCCTGGCGGTGGGACGTGCCGAGGAGGGAGGTGCCGGTGGCGGCCAGGGCGTCCAGCGCCTCCGTACGCACCTTGGAGGGGCCCGCGCCGAAACGGCCGTCGGCGGGCTTGATGTCAGCGGGAATCTGGATCTCAGCCACGAGGCGGAGAGTATCGGGTCGGAGCGGGGCCGGTCGTCGGATGTCCGCCCGATGAGACGAGGACTGAGACATCCTGGGGTTGTGGGAACACACCAGGAACACGCGTCCGAGCTGGCCTCCGACCTGCGCGCCGCGGTCGCGGGAGACGTCGACTTCTCCGTCACCGCGAGGGCCCTGGCGACGATGGACGCCTCCAACTACCGCCGCGTTCCGGCCGGTACGGTCGCGCCGCGCGACGCCGCCGACGTCGCGGCCGCCCTGGAGGTGTGCCGGGCGCACGGCACCACCCCGGTCGTCGCGCGGGGTGCCGGGACCTCGATCGGAGGGCAGGCGACCGGCACCGGCGTGGTGCTCGACCTCACACGGCACATGGATCGGATCGTCTCGATCGACCCTTCCGAGCGCACGGCCGTCGTCCAGCCGGGGGTGGTTCTGGACCGGCTGCGGGCGGCGGCCCGCCCGTACGGGCTGACCTTCGGCCCCGACCCGTCCACGCACAGCCGCTGCACCCTCGGCGGCATGATCGGCAACAACGCGTGCGGGGCGCACTCGGTCGCCTGGGGGACCACGGCGGACAACGTGCGCTCGCTGGAAGTGGTGACGTACCGAGGCGAGAGGTTGACGCCGGGGCGGGACGC
>NZ_MWIG01000938.1:0-3529 GCF_002156145.1 Streptomyces sp. NRRL B-24572
GTGGTGGGGGCGATTTCCTGGGCGGCGCGGTGAGCGGCCAGCTTGAGGTCGTTGAACGCCCGGGCCACGTCCCTGCCCGCGTCGGCGAGCTGCGAGGCGGCTCGGGCGGACGTGGAGAGGGTGGCGGCGTTGGGAAGACTCGACGGGTTGAAGTGCCGCAGGGCGCCGGCGAGCTTCCCGGTCGCCTTGGCGATGTCCCGGATCTTGTCGGGCTTCGCCTTGTCGACGGCCTTGTTGACCTTGCCGAGCTCGCGGACGTCCAGCCGGTGGGTGTTGTAGGTCTGCACGGCGGTGGCGAGCTCGGTGACCTTGGTGGCCGTCTGGTCGATCTTGTCGGGATCGGCGGTGGTGATGGCCGGGTTGAGCTTGTCGAGCGCCTTCGCCGCCTGCCGCATCTTCAGGTTGGAGGGCATGCCCCGGACGTTGCTGTTGAACGTGCGGATGTGGGGGTTGACGGCTTCGAGCGCGGACTTCAGGTTGCCCAGTTCGGTGGGGGTGAGGGTGCTCGCGGCCATGGCGATGATCGGCGCGGCCTCGGCCTGCGCGCGGCGCTGGAACGTGGGGAGGCCGTTGTCGCCGAGGGTGAGGATCCGGCCTTCGCTGCTCGCGTTTCCGCGGCGGCGGCCGATGGCCCGGGTGATCGGTTCGAGCGCCGCGTTGAAGAGCTTTCCGAGGTCGAAGAGCTTGCCGACCAGCAGGACGCCGAGGGCGCCGATGGCCAGCGGGATGGCGCTGGTCAGTGCCGTCTGGTCCTTGAAGGCCGCGAGGACGTCCTTGAAGCCGAGCCCTTCGATGATGGCTTCCCACCAGGCCTTTTTCTCGTCCTTGCCTCCCTTGACCGCCTCGATGATCTCCTTGGTCTTGTTGTCGAGGTCCGTGCTGGTGGCGGCCTTCGGTGTGCTGACCTCCTTCTTGACCTCGTCGAGCTCTTTCTTGACCTCGGCGATCTTGCCGAGGATCTCGTCGTGCTGGTCTGCCATGGGTTGCTCCGCTTCCGGCCGGTGACGGCCAAGCGCCGAAAAGCCCCTGCCGACATGGAGCTTCGGCAGGGGCTCGTGCGTGGGGCGGGCGGTTCGGGAGGCTAGGCGTCCTCGTCCCGGCGGGCGCCGCGTCGCACCGTCGCGAGGGCGTCGTTCCAGCCCGCGGCGTACGCGAGGGTCTCGTAGCGGGAGACCTCGGCGCACAGCGTGCCGAGCAGGGCTCTCTTGTCGAGGGCGACGGGTCCGTCGAGGAGCTGGCGGAGGCGGTCCTGGAGCGGGATGTGCGGTCGGGATGCCTCAGCCTGCTGAGTCATGGACGCCTGCCTTCCGGTTGCTTGCCCGTGCGTGTGTGGCGGCGCCGCGGAGTGAGGAGCGGGGGCACCACGTATTCGAACTGTTGTGCGAACAGAGTGTGGAGCATCTGTTCGATGTTTGTCGAGCGGGAAACGTCTGACGGCGTGTCTTCCCGCATGTTTCCCATGGGACTTGGTCCGCGATCGGAGCTGGTGTTCGACCCGGGTACCCTGGATGACGCGTTCCCTGGACCTGACTTACTCGGGGAGCCGGGGGACGCGAGGGGCGCGTGGGGACCCCAGGGGGTCGGAAGGCAGTGCTGCGCATGAACACGGAGCCGGGCGGTAACCGGCGCGAGCAGGTCGTCGACTGGCTCGAATCCCACTCTGATCTGCCTCATCTCTTCGCGCGGCTCGCCGAACTCGTCCACGTCGCCGGGTACGCCCCGGAGGACCTCGTCGTGCTGCCCCGCGCCGAGGTCGACCGCCGTGAGACCGCCGCGTTCACCGCCGGCTGGGCCGAGGCCGTCTCCGACGAACTCCCCCGCATCCGCAGGGAGTACGAGCGGCGCGTGGCCGACGCCTACGCCCAGGGGCAGGGTGACGCGCGTGGAATCCGGCGCCCGCAGCGGCGCACGGACGCCGCCCACCCGGACGGGGCCCGCGTCATCCCGCTGCCCTTCGCCCGGCTCATGGAACCCCCGGCCCTGGTGGTCGACGCCGAGGAACGCGTACGCCGGGAGCGCGAGCGGTTCGAACAGCGCCCCGAGCCGACGTACGAGCCGGAGCCCGCGCCGGTGGACGAACCCGAGCCGGAGCACGCGCCCGAACGCGAACCCGTACCCGAGACGGAGCGCGGGTCCGAGCCCGGGCCCGCGCCCGAACCCGAGGCGGACGACCGGGTGAACGCCCAGGAGAGCCGTCCCCGCAGGAACGCCCAGCCGGTGCGGAAGGTCGTCCGCGGCAAGGGCGGCCGCCCGATCGTGCCGCCGCTCAGCGGCGTACCCGGTCAGACCGGCGGGAGCCCCGAGCGGCGCGGCCGCCGGCTCTCCGAACGGGCCAGGACCCTGGAGGACGAACTGGCCGAGCGAGCAGCACAGGAAGCGCCCCCGGATCCCGCTTCCTGACGGGAGCGGGATCCGGGGGCGAAGGGGGCGACCGAAGGAGTCAGCCGAAGAAGCGGGCGAGGGCCGAGGGGGAGACCGTCTCGCCGGCGCCCTCCGGCGGGGACTCCCCGTCCTGCCCCTCCCCGTCCTCGTCCGTGAGGCCCGGCCGGGGGACGGGCTTCGGCGGATCCGGGGTCTCGTCGTCCTCACTGGAGTTGACGCACTGGAACATCCAGTTGGCGGCGGCCAGATGGTCCACGACCGCGGCGAGGAGGTGGTCGGAGAGCGACCACTCCGCCGACTCCCCGTGGATCTCGCGCTGCACGGCACCCTCCGCCGGAAGGTGCTTGATCATGACCATCAGGCGCCGGCTGGAGAGCTCGCCCCGGTGCCAGTCCAGGAGATCGGTGGCGTAGTAGCGGAGCAGGTCCGCTTCGAGGGCCTCGGCGTGTTCGTCGACGAACTCGACGAGGCTCAGTCTTCCCCCAGGCCGAGCCCGGTCTCCTTGCCGTAGGCCTCCAGGATGGCGGCGATGTCCTGCACCGTGAGGTCGTGCTCCTCGAAGCGGACGTACTGCTCCTCACCCATCAGGAGTTCGAGCAGACCGTCCACGTCGTTGTCGTCGAGCTTCCGCAGCGCCTTCGCGGTCTTGCGGGAGAGCTCGGTGGGAAGCGTGTAGGACTCGCCGTCCAGCTCGAAGGACCAGGTGCGGCCGTGGGCCTCCAGGCGCTGGGCGCGGGCGGCGTTGACGTCGAAACGGGCCATGGTGTGCGTACTCCTTGTTCGCGTGGTGCGCGTGGGTGAAGAGGAGAGGGGGTGGGGCGGGACGGCGGTGCGCCGTCCCGCCCCGGACGAACCCCCTGCCGAGGACGGACCCCTGCCGGGGACAGACCTCTGTCAGGGAGCCCTGTGGGGATGGATCAGACGGACGCGCTGTACTGCGTGTCCTTCATGAGGAAGGTCGCCAGCGGCTTGCCGTCGCCGTTCGACATCGCGGTGAAGGTGAGGCCGAGGGTGGCGGCACCCTTGCGGTTCAGCTTGATGTCGTCGGTGGCGGTCACCTGGCCGCGCGGGATGATGAAGCGGTAGGTGACGGCGGTGGTGCCACCGGCCTTGACGTCGGTGAACTCGAGGCCGAGGGCGCGGGCGT
>NZ_MWIG01000939.1:0-329 GCF_002156145.1 Streptomyces sp. NRRL B-24572
GGAGCGGCGCGCCGCTCCGCGGCCCGTCAGCTTGGGGGCGTCGGCGGAGGTCTCGATCACCCCGCCAGTATTCCAGGCCGCTGTTTCGGGGGGTTACGGCAGCACCCTTCTGCGCTACGCTAACCGGTACTGCAGTACCTTCCCCAGTACCACTTTGCGCGCCGCTGGAGTCGCCATGGATGTCGACCGCCTGCTTCCCACCCCCGAGGCAGCGGACCTCATCGCCCTCACCCGGGAGATCGCCGACAAGGAACTCTCTCCGCGGGTGGACGAGCACGAGGCCGCCGAGGCCTATCCCGAAGGGCTCTTCGCCACCCTCGGCGAGGCCG
>NZ_MWIG01000939.1:422-828 GCF_002156145.1 Streptomyces sp. NRRL B-24572
GCCTGGATCACCCACGGCGGCAAGGCCGACTTCTACGCCCTCTTCGCCCGCACCGCCCCCGGCGGCCACGGCATCTCCTGCTTCCTCGCCCCCGGCGCCACCGAGGGGCTTTCGTTCGGCGCGCCCGAGCGCAAGATGGGCCTCCAGGCCGTCCCGACGACGGCCGCGTACTGGGACGGCGCCCTCATCGAGGAGGACCGGCGCATCGGGGACGAGGGCCAGGGCCTCCAGATCGCCTTCAGCGCCCTCGACAGCGGCCGCCTCGGCATCGCCGCCTGCGCGACGGGCCTCGCCCAGGCCGCGCTCGACGCCGCCGTCGTGTACGCCAACGAGCGCACCACCTTCGGCCGCAGGATCGTCGACCACCAGGGCCTCGGCTTCCTCCTCGCCGACATGGCCGCCGCCG
>NZ_MWIG01000094.1:0-25215 GCF_002156145.1 Streptomyces sp. NRRL B-24572
CTGGCGGGCGAGCTCGCCCGGGCGGGCGGCGACCACACCGTCGCCTTCGCCCGCTACGAGCAGCGGATGCGACCCGGCGTGGAGCGCAACCAGAAGATGGCCGAGCGCTTCGTCAAGGAGATGGTCGTCGACCGGAAGTGGAAGATCGCCCTGCGCATGCTCATGGTCCGGACGCTGCCGAAGACCCCCTGGAAGAACCTCATCGCGAAGAAGATCCGCGACGAGATCCAGGCCACGGCGAACGCCGTCCCGATCGAGGACTACGACACCACCGCACGCCCTACCGTGACCGCATGACCGACTTCCACCAAGCCCTCCACTCGCTCCGGGTCTGGGACACCGTCCTCCCCTCCTTCGACCCGGCGAGCGCCCCGCCCGAGCCGCTCCCCCTCTTCCACGACTGGTTCACGGCGGCGGTCGCGGCCGGCCAGACCGAGCCGCACACCCTCTCCCTGGCCACCGTGGACGAGGAAGGCCGCCCCGACGTCCGTACGGTGATGCTGCACGACGCCGACGCCCGCGGCTGGCACTTCGCCTCGCACGCCGGCAGTGCCAAGGGCCGCCAGCTCGCCGCCCGCCCCGAGGCCGCGCTCGGCTTCTACTGGCCGGTCCAGGGCCGCCAGGTCCGCGTCCGGGGCCACGTCACCACCGGCACCCCCGAGGAGGCGTACGAGGACCTCCACGCCCGCACCACCGGCGCCCTCGCCGCGGCGCTCGTGGGCCGGCAGAGCGAGGTCCTCGACTCCCCCGGGACCCTCGCCGAGGCGAGCGAGGCGGCCTGGCACCGGGCCGAGGCGGAACCGGACGCCCCCGCCCCCACCTGGACCCTGTACGTGGTCGAACCGGCCGAGGTCGAGTTCTTCCAGGGCGACGCCCGCCGCCGCCACGTCCGCCTCCGCTACCGCCGCACCGCCCCGGACGGCTGGACCCGCGAACTCCTCTGGCCGTAGAACTCCGGTACGCGCGACCGGGAACCGGCTGCGGGCCGCGACCACGCACCAGCCCGCGAACGGTGACGCCATCGGCCCCGCCCGCTGACGCGGAGGGGCGCGCCGCTACGGGCGGGCCCCCTCGGAGCCGTACATCTCCTCGATGTCGCGGGCGAAGTCCCGCAGCACCGCCCGCCGTTTGAGCTTCAGGGACGGCGTCAGATGGCCGGAGGCCTCCGAGAACTCGGTCGTCAGGACCCGGAAGGCCCGGATCGACTCGGCCCGCGAGACCAGCCGGTTGGCGTCGTCCACCCCCCGCTGGAGCGCGGCGAGCAGCTCCGGGTCCCGGGCCAGTTCCCAGAGCGCCAGATGGTCCTTGCGCCGCATCCGCCGCCAGTGCGTCAGGCCCTCGTGGTCCAGGGTGACCAGGGCCGTGACGTACGGGCGGTCGTCGCCGATCACCATGCACTGGGCGACCAGCGGGTGGGCGCGCAGCCAGTCCTCCAGCGGGGCGGGGACGACGTTCTTGCCCGACGTCGTGATGAGGATGTCCTTCTTGCGGCCGGTGATCCGCAGATAGCCGTCCTCGTCGAGCGAGCCCAGGTCGCCGGTGGGGAACCAGCCCTCGTCGGTGTACGGCAGGGCCGTCCCGCGCTGCGCGTCCCAGTAGCCGGCGAAGACGTGGCCGCCCCTGAGCCAGACCTCGCCATCGTCGGCGATGCGGACGGCCGTGCCGGGCAGCGGCCAGCCGACGGTCCCGGTGCGCGGCCGGCGCGGCGGGGTGACCGTGGCGGCGGCGGTGGTCTCCGTCAGGCCGTACCCCTCGAAGACCTCCACGCCGGCGCCCGCGAAGAACTCGGCGAGCCGGGCGCCGAGCGGGGAGCCGCCGCAGATCACGTACTTGACGCGGCCGCCGAGCGCGTCGCGGATCCGCCGGTAGACGAGCGTGTCGTACAGGGCCCGTGCGGCGCGCAGGGAGAGCGAGGGCGTGGCCGTCCGCCCGTACCGGCGGGCGACCTGCGCGGCCCGGTCGAAGACGGCGGCCTTCCCGCCGCGTTCGGCGGTGGCGCGGGCCCTGTTGAAGACCTTCTCCAGGACGTACGGGATGGCGAGGAGGAACGTGGGCCGGAAGGCGGCCAGGTCGGTGAGGAGTTCCTCGCCCTCGACGGAGGGCGCGTGCCCGACGCGGACGCGGGCGCGGACGCAGCCGACGGCGACCATCCGCCCGAAGACGTGGGAGAGCGGCAGGAAGAGGAGGGTGGCGGCGGGCTCCTTGCTCTCCGAGACGAAGACGGGGTGGAGGAGCCGGACCGCGTTGTCGACCTCGGCGAAGAAGTTGGCGTGGGTGAGGGCGCAGCCCTTGGGGCGGCCGGTGGTGCCGGAGGTGTAGATGAGGGTGGCGAGGGTCGCCGGGGTGAGCAGTCCCCGGCGGGCGGTGACCGCCTCGTCGGCGACCCGCGCGCCGGCCCTGCGGAGCTGGTCGACGGCGCCGGCGTCGAGGACCCAGAGGTGGGCGAGGCCGGGCAGCTGCCGCCGCTCGGCGGAGACCATGCGGGCCTGCTCGACGTCCTCGACGACACAGGCCGCGGCCCCGGAGTCCTGGAGGATCCAGCGGGTCTGGAAGGCGGAGGAGGTGGGGTAGACGGGGACGGTGACGAGCCCGGCGGCCCAGGCGGCGAAGTCGATCAGGGTCCACTCGTAGGTGGTGCGGGCCATGAGGGCGAGCCGGTCGCCGGGGCGCAGGCCGTGGGCGATGAGGCCCTTGGCGACGGAGTGCACCTCGGCGGCGAACCGGGCGGCGGTGACGTCGTGCCACGCCCCGTCCGCGTCCTTCCGGGAGAAGAGCACGGCCTCGGGATCCTGCCGGGCGTTGTCGTACGGCAGGTCGGCGAGCGAGCCGCGGGCCACCCGGGGAACGAGCGCGGGCACGGACACCTCCCGCACCCGCCCGTCGACGAGCACTTTCCGCGGTTCGACCGGCTCGGTCCCGGATGCGGCGGTGACGACGGACACGGGCGGCTCCTCGGTCTGCGCGATGAACTGAGGTCGTGCGTCGGTGCGTTGAGCCCTGCGGTGTCTCGACTGCCTTGACTAGCCGGTAACCTTACTGCGCGGTAAGGCTCAACGGGGAGACCAGCGCTCGCTTTTCATGAGGTTTCCGAGCCCGGCCCAGGCGAAGTTCATCAGCGTCGCGGCGGCTTCCCTGGCCGTCACCCCCGGGGTCTCGTCGGCCCAACCGGCCAGGGACTCGGCGGAACCGACCAGGGCCTGCGCGAGCGCCTCCACGTCCCGCGAGGTGATGTCGCCGCCCGCCTCCCCGGCCGCCTCCCCGATCAACCCGGCCACGAAGCCCACGATCTCGTCCCGCATCCGCGCGGCCTCACCGGCGAACGGCTCCCCGTGCGTCCGCGCCTGCCGGCTCAGCACCACCCACGAGTCCGGGTGCTCGGCGGCGTACGTGAAGAAGGCGAGCAGCCCCGCCCAGAGCCGCTCGTCGGGCGGCACCTCGGACCCTCCGACCCCGGCAGCCACGGCCCGGAGCAGGGCCCCCGCCTCCCGCCGTATGCAGGCGGTGAACAGCTCCTCCTTGGAGCCCAGATACAGATAGACCAGCGGCTTGGAGACCCCGGCGAGCTCGGCGATCTCGTCCATGGACGCCGTCTGGTACCCGTGCCGCGCGAAGCACCGCACGGCCGCGTCCAGCATCTGCCCCTCCCGCACGGCCCGCGGCAACCGCCGCGCCTTCGCCCCACCGGCCATGGCGCCCACCCCTGCTTCCAAGATCCACTGGATGCCCCGCGAAAGCGTACGCGCCCCCTGCCCGGACGGGGGCAGGGGGCGCGCGGGCTCGGTGCGGGGGTCAGGCGGCGGCCGTGACCGCGACCTTCTTGTCGGTCTCGCCGATCCCGGCCGGGTCGTCGACCGGGGAGGACGAGGCGTTCTCGTACGCGGTGAGGTCGAGGATCTTCTCGCGGGCGGAGACGATCACCGGGATCAGCGCCTGCCCTGCAACGTTCGTTGCCGTCCTCATCATGTCCAGGATCGGGTCGATCGCCATGAGGAGGCCGACGCCCTCCAGGGGGAGGCCCAGGGTGGAGAGGGTCAGGGTGAGCATGACCGTCGCGCCGGTGAGGCCGGCGGTGGCCGCCGAGCCGATGACCGAGACGAAGGCGATCAGGACGTAGTCGCCGATGCCGAGCTGCACGTCGAAGATCTGCGCGATGAAGATCGCGGCGAGCGCCGGGTAGATCGCGGCGCAGCCGTCCATCTTGGTGGTGGCGCCGAACGGGACGGCGAAGGAGGCGTACTCCTTCGGGACGCCGAGGCGCTCGGTGACCTTCTGGGTGACCGGCATGGTGCCGACCGAGGAGCGGGAGACGAAGGCCAGCTGGATGGCCGGCCAGGCGCCCTTGTAGAACTGGAGCGGGTTGACCTTGGCGACCGTGGCGAGCAGCAGCGGGTAGACGCCGAAGAGGACCAGGGCGCAGCCGACGTAGATGTCGGCGGTGAAGGTCGCGTACTTGCCGATCAGGTCCCAGCCGTAGTCGGCGATGGCGAAGCCGATGAGGCCGACGGTGCCGAGCGGGGCGAGGCGGATGACCCACCACAGGGCCTTCTGGAGGAGCTCGAGGGCCGACTCGGAGAGGGTGAGGATCGGCTTGGCGCGGTCGCCGAGCTGGAGGGCGGCGATGCCGGCGACGGCGGCCATGAAGACGATCTGGAGGACGTTCAGCTCGGTGAAGGGCGTGATGACGTCCGTCGGGATGATGCCGGTGAGGAAGTCGATCCAGGTGCCCTCGTGCTTCGGCAGCTTGCCGTCCTGCGGGGTGAGGCCGGTGCCGGCGCCCGGGTTGGTGATCAGACCGATCGCGAGGCCGATGCCGACCGCGATCAGCGAGGTGATCATGAACCAGAGCAGGGTGCGGGTGGCGAGCCGGGCGGCGTTGTTCACCTTCCGCAGGTTGGTGATCGAGACCAGGATCGCGAAGAAGACGAGCGGCGCGACGGCCAGCTTGAGCAGCTGGACGAAGATGTCGCCGATCTGGCCGAGGGTGTCCTTCAGCCAGGAGACGTCCTGGCTGCGGGCGATCCAGCCGAGCAGGGCACCGAGGGCCAGACCGGCGATGATCTGGGCCCAGAAGGGGACCTTGGGTATTCGGGACGAGGGCTTGGACTCGTTCTCGGTCGCGGTGGCGGACGCGGACACGGGCACACTCCACAGGTGCGTATCGGGGAATACGGGGACGGGGGTGCGGCACACGCGCGCTGGGCGCGGGCCGCTGCATGATGCCGGATCAGAAGGCGCGGCAACAGACCGCGGACATACAGCGGCAGAGATCGACGTGCAGGCGCGCCACGAGCGGGGTGCTCGGGGCATGGGAGAGGCGCTCTGCTGACTTCACGTCGAACACGTTAACACTTGAACTTTGAGAACCTCAAAGCCATTCTTTGAGGCCCGGAAAGCCCCGTATGCCTATGAAACGCAGAACACCCCAGGCCGGAGCCTTGGAAGGCTCTGCCCGGGGTGAGGCGTCTGTGAGGAAGCTTACGCAGCCCTTATACGGGATACGGCGCGCGGGGACGCGGCGCTACAGCGCGTCCTCCTGGGAGCGGTTCGCGTCCAGCCGGCCCTTGGCGCGCTCGACCTTCGCCACGACCTCGGCGCTCGCCTCGTCCCGCACCTTGCGCAGGAGGACGAAGCTCAGCGGGGCGGAGACGACGATGGAGAGGACGAGGACCCAGAGCAGGTTCGAGTCGCCCAGACCGCGCGGCAGCGCGCCGACGTAGACGAGACCCCACAGGGCGAGGAAGCACCCGGCGAAGATCCCGAGCCGCATCAGCGTGTAGCGGAGCATGTCAGTCCACTCTTCCGTTCCGAAAGATCCCAAAGTTCCCATGAGGGACGAGCGCCATCCAGTGAAGCACGCGACGGAGGCCGACCCGGGACCGGCCCTCTTGAGCGCGGTAGAGGTAATAGATAACCTAACCTCATGACCCTTACCTTCGAGGTGGATCCGGCAGTCGACCCGGCCCTGCGCGACGGCGTGCTCTCCCTCTGGGCCGACGTCTCCAACGCGGGCGGCTCCGTCGGCTTCGTACCCCCCGTGACCCCCGACGCGATACGCCCCGCCCTGCTCAAGCACCTCGTCGGGATGGCCGAGGGCGGTACGCGCCTCCTCGTCGGCCGCGACGAGGACGGCCGGGTCGCCGCCACCGCGTTCTTCACCTTCAACGCCCACCGGCTGATGACCCACTGGGTGTGGCTCTACACCGTGATGGTCCACCCCCGGCACCAGGGCAAGGGGTACGGCCGCGACCTCATGGCGGCGGTCGAGCACACCGCCCGCACCGCCGAGGGCTTCGAGGCGATCGAGGCGATCCGGCTGACCTGCCGCGGCGGCACGGGCCTCGAAGGCTTCTACGCCAAGTCCGGCTACAAGGAGGTCGGCCGCGTCCCCGACGCGATCCGGGTCGCCCCCGGCGACGACCGCGACGACGTCATCATGCTGCTGCCGCTGACGTGAGACGCGGAAAGGGCCGGTGGGTGACCCCACCGGCCCTTTCCGTCCGTCACGTACGTCAGAACCGCATCGCCTGCGGCGACTCGCGCCGCTCCGCGTCCGGGCCCGGGTACTCGCGGATGATCTCGTACCGCGTGTTCCGCTCGACCGGCCGGAAGCCCGCGTCGCGGATCAGTTCGAGCAGGTCCTCGCGGCCCAGCTTGTTCGGCGTGCCGTAGTTGTCGGCGTCGTGCGTGATCTTGTACTCGACGACCGAGCCGTCCATGTCGTCGGCGCCGTGCTGGAGCGCCAGCTGCGCCGTCTGGACGCCGTGCATGACCCAGAAGACCTTGACGTGCGGCACGTTGTCGAAGAGCAGCCGGGAGACCGCGAAGGTCTTCAGGGCCTCGGCGCCGGTCGCCATCGTGGTGCGCGCCTGGAGCTTGTTGCGGACCTTGCCGTCCTGCATGTCGACGAAGTCGTGCTGGTAGCGCAGCGGGATGAAGACCTGGAAGCCGCCGGTCTCGTCCTGGAGCTCACGGAGCCGCAGCACGTGGTCCACGCGGTGGCGCGGCTCCTCGATGTGCCCGTAGAGCATCGTGCACGGGGTCTTCAGACCCTTCTCGTGCGCGAGGCGGTGGATCCGGGACCAGTCCTCCCAGTGGGTCTTGTGGTCCACGATGTGCTGGCGGACCTCCCAGTCGAAGATCTCGGCGCCGCCGCCGGTCAGCGACTCGAGGCCGGCCTCGATGAGCTCGTCGAGGATCTCGGAGGCGGAGAGGCCGGAGATGGTCTCGAAGTGGTGGATCTCCGTCGCCGTGAACGCCTTGAGGGAGACGTTCGGCAGGGCCTTCTTGAGCTCGGAGAGGGAGCGCGGGTAGTAGCGCCAGGGCAGGTTGGGGTGGAGCCCGTTGACGATGTGGAGCTCGGTGAGGTTCTCGTTCTCCATCGCCTTCGCGAGGCGCACGGCCTCCTCGATGCGCATGGTGTACGCGTCCTTCTCGCCCGGCTTGCGCTGGAAGGAGCAGTAGGCGCAGGAGGCGGTGCAGACGTTGGTCATGTTCAGATGCCGGTTGACATTGAAGTGGACCACGTCGCCGTTCTTGCGGGTCCGGACCTCGTGGGCCAGACCGCCGAGCCAGGCGAGGTCGTCGGACTCGTACAGGGCGATGCCGTCCTCACGGCTCAGCCGCTCACCGTCCCGGACCTTCTGCTCAAGTTCGCGCTTGAGTCCCGCGTCCATGTACGGCCGCCTCCCTTTATTTCTCCGAAATCAAGCTCTGCCCACCGTACTCTCAGCCCTCCTCGGGCAGCTCCCCGACCCGGTTCTCCCACTTGGTGGAGAGCACGATCGTGGTACGCGTCCGGGAGACGCCCTTGGTGCCGGAGAGCCGGCGGATCGTCTTCTCCAGGCCGTCGACGTCGTTCGCGCGCACCTTGAGCATGAAGGAGTCGTCGCCGGCGATGAACCAGCAGTCCTCGATCTCGGCGAGGTCCTTGAGGCGGCGGGCCACGTCTTCGTGGTCGGCGGCGTCGGAGAGGGAGATGCCGATGAGGGCGGTGACGCCGAGGCCGAGCGAGGCGGCGTCGACGGTGGCGCGGTAGCCGGTGATGACCCCGGCGGCCTCGAGTCGGTTGATGCGGTCGGTGACGGAGGGGCCGGAGAGCCCGACGAGCCGGCCGAGCTCGGCGTACGAGGCGCGGCCGTTCTCGCGCAGAGCCTGGATGAGCTGCCTGTCCACGGCGTCCATAGGTATGAAGCCTTCCATTGTCCAGCGATACCGCAAGTTTAGGTATAGAATCTAAGGTACACAGGGCGCGACACCCTGTGAATCGTTCATTCAGATCAAAGACGATCTTCAGGAGTGGTGTTCACCGTGTACACGATCGAGATGGCCTACGCACGCATGCGCGAGCTGCAGGACCTGGCCAACCGCTCGCGTGCCCACCAGCCGTCCGCCTCGAAGCGCGCCGCGAAGAAGCACGCCAAGAAGCGCTAATCAGACGAGAGGGCTCCACCGAGCTCTCCCTCCCACCGGCGGTACAGCTGGTGCGGCACTCCCGCCGCGTCCAGCACCCGCCCGGCGACGAAGTCCACCAGATCCTGGATGTGCGTCGCCCCCGCGTAGAACGCCGGAGAGGCGGGCAGCACCACGGCGCCCGCCTCGTCCAGCGCCACCATGTGCTTGAGCGTCTGCCCGTTCAGCGGGGTCTCCCGCACGCAGACCACCAGCGGACGCCGCTCCTTCAGCGTCACGCTCGCGACCCGCTGCAGCAGGTCCTTCGAGAGCCCGAGTGCCACTCCCGCCACCGCCGCGGTCGAGGCCGGCACCACCAGCATCCCCTTCGCCGGGTACGAACCGGAGGACGGCCCCGCGGCCAGGTCCCCGGCCGCCCAGTACCGCACGTCCCCCGGGTCCGCCGGATCCACGGCGAACGCGTCCGGCTTCCCGTCCGCACCCCGCGCCAGCCAGGCCGCCAGGTCCTCGCGCCAGTGCGCGTCCCGGAAGGCGATCCCCGTCTCGTCGAGCAGCGTGAGCCGCGAGGCCCGCGACACGACGAGGTCGACGCTCTCCCCCGCGGCGAGCAGCCCCCTGAGCACGGCGGCGGCGTACGGCGTACCCGACGCCCCGGAAACCCCCACGATCCAGGGGGTGCGCTTGCCGTCGTTCATGCCGTCGAGCCTATCCGCCATCGGCCGGGCCTACGGGGTGAGCCCGCGGACCAGCAGATCGAGCAGCGCGCACACGAACAGGCTGATGCCGATGAACCCGTTCGTCGTGAAGAACGCCCGGTTCAGCCGGGACAGGTCGTGCGGCTTCACGATCGTGTGCTCGTAGCAGAAGGCGACGACCACGATCACCAGACCGACCCAGAAGAAGAGACCCGCGTCGGTGGCGAGGGCGTACCAGACGAGCAGCCCGGTGGTGACGACCGCGGACACACGAGCGCCCCACAGCGCGGCGGGCACGCCGAAGCGGGCAGGCACCGACATGACGCCGTGCGCCCGGTCCGCCTGCACGTCCTGGCAGGCGAAGATCAGGTCGAAGCCGCCGATCCAGACGCCGACCGCGAGGCCCAGGATGACCGCGTCCCAGGACCACTCCCCGGTCACGGCGAGCCAGGCGCCGATCGGCCCGATGGACTGGGCGAGACCGAGGATCGCGTGCGGGAAGTTCGTGAACCTCTTCCCGTACGGATAGACGACCATCGGGATGACGGCGAGCGGCGCGAGCGCCAGACAGAGCGGGTTGAGCAGCGCCGCCGCGCCCAGGAACACGACGACGGCGATCCCGGCCCCGGTCCACGCGGACCGCACGGACACCGCACCGGTCACCAGCTCGCGCCCGGCCGTCCGCGGATTACGCGCGTCGATCTCGCGGTCGATGATCCGGTTGCAGGCCATGGCGAAGGTCCGCAGGCCCACCATGCAGACGGTGACGAGGAAGAGCGTCCACCAGTGGATGTTCCGGTCGAGCTGGAACATCGCGGTGAGGGAGGCGATGTAGGCGAAGGGCAGCGCGAAGACCGAGTGCTCGATCATCACGAGCCGCAGGAACGCCTTGGTGCGCCCGGGCTGGGCGCCGGGCACGGCCGCGGTGGTCACAGCCCGTACTCCTTCCAGCGGCGGTCCACCAGGGCCGCCGTCGCCGGGTCGGACTCCACCATGTCCGGCCAGCCGCCGTCCCGGGTGTAGCCCTCCTCGGGCAGCTTCTTGGTGGCGTCGATACCGGCCTTGCCGCCCCAGAACTGCTGGTAGGAGGCGTGGTCGAGATGATCCACCGGCCCCTCGACCACGGTCAGGTCACGGGCGTAGTCCGTGTTCCCGAGCGCCCGCCAGGACACCTCGTGCAGATCGTGCACGTCGCAGTCCTTGTCGACCACGATGATCAGCTTGGTCAGCGACATCATGTGCGCGCCCCAGATGGCGTGCATGACCTTCTGCGCGTGCTTCGGGTACTTCTTGTCGATCGAGACGATCGCGCAGTTGTGGAAGCCGCCCGACTCCGGCAGGTGGTAGTCGACGATGTCCGGCACGATGATCTTGAGGAGCGGCAGGAAGAAACGCTCCGTGGCCCGCCCGAGCGGTCCGTCCTCCGTCGGCGGCCGGCCGACGACGATCGACTGGAGCAGCGGACGCTTCCGCATCGTGATGCAGTCGATCTTCAGGGCGGGGAAGGGCTCCTGCGGGGTGTAGAAGCCGGTGTGGTCGCCGAAGGGCCCCTCGGGCAGCATCTCGCCGGGCTCCAGCCAGCCCTCGACGACGACCTCGGCGTGGGCCGGGACCTGGAGCGGGACGGTCTTGCAGTCGACCATCTCGATCCGCTTGCCCTGCACGAAGCCGGCGAAGAGGTACTCGTCGATGTCGCCGGGCAGCGGGGCGGTGGAGGCGTACGTGACGGCCGGCGGGCAGCCGAAGGCGATGGCGACCGGAAGCCGCTCGCCGCGCTCGGCGGCGACGGCGTAGTGGTTGCGGCTGTCCTTGTGGATCTGCCAGTGCATGCCGATGGTGCGCTTGTCGTGCCGCTGGAGCCGGTAGAGCCCCAGGTTCCGCACACCGGTCTCGGGGTGCTTGGTGTGGGTGAGCCCGAGGTTGAAGAAGGAGCCGCCGTCCTTGGGCCAGGTGAACAGCGCGGGAAGGAGATCGAGGTCGACGTCGTCCCCGGTGAGCACGACCTCCTGCACGGGAGCCGCGTCGGACTTCACCTTCTTCGGCGGCACGTGGACCATCGAGCCCAGCTTGCCGAAGGCCTCGCGGACCCCGACGAAGCCGTGCGGGAGCTCCGGCTTGAGGAGCCCGCCGATCTTCTCGCTGATCTCGCCGTACGACTTGAGGCCGAGGGCCTTGAGGAGGCGCCGGTCGGTCCCGAAGACGTTCATGGCGAGCGGCATCGAGGCCCCCTTGACGTTCTCGAAGAGAAGCGCCGGACCCCCCGCCTTGTTCACCCGGTCGACGATCTCCCCGACCTCCAGGTACGGGTCGACTTCGGCCTTGATGCGCTTGAGGTCGCCTTCGCGCTCCAGGGCCCTGAGCAGCGAGCGCAGATCGTCGTAAGCCATAAGGGCCAGTATCGGTCACGGGCTAGTCTTGGCTCGTCACCGGGGCCGCTGAAACGCGCCCCCGCCACCGCTTCCAGGGGGCCGCACCACATGCTCAGGGCACTGATGTACATCCTGCCGCTGGCGCTGACGATCTATGCCTTCATCGACTGCCTGAACACCCCCGAGGACGAGGTCAAGCACCTGCCGAAGGTGGTCTGGGTCATCATCATCCTGCTGTTCTGGATCGTGGGCCCGATCGTGTGGTTCGCCGCCGGCAAGCTGCGCCACGCGCCCGCCGGAGGCCGTACGCCCTCCGAGTGGCACCGGAACCACCGGCACGAGTGGGTCGCCCCGGACGACAACCCGGAGTTCCTGAAGTCCCTCCGCGAGGAGGCTGCATCTTCTAAAGACGTGAAGGACGAGAACCTCCTCAAGGACTGGGAGGCGGACCTGCGCCGCCGCGAGGAGGAACTGAAGCGGCGCGAGCAGGGCAAGTCCGGTGAGGACACGGGGGCCGAGGGCTGATGGAGCTACGGCTCCTGGCCACCTTCGAGAAGGTGGCCGACGTCCTCTCCTTCACCCGGGCGGCGGCGGAGCTGGGCTACGCCCAGTCGAGCGTCACGGCCCAGATCAGATCCCTCGAATCCTCCCTCGGGGTGGAACTCTTCGAACGCCTCGGCAGCCGCATCCGCCTGACGGAGGCGGGCGAGCGGCTCCTCCCGTACGCCCATCGGATGACGGACCTCGCGGAGGAGGCCCGTACGGCGGTGGCGGCGACGGCGGAACCCTCGGGCGCGATCGCGATCGGCACGATGGAGTCCCTGACCTCGTACCGGCTGCCGCCGCTCCTGGAGTACTTCCACCACCGCTACCCCAAGGTCCGCCTGACCCTGCGCCCCACCCTGGGCGACGAGACCCGCCAGGCCCTGCGGCAGGGCACGTACGACGTCGGCTTCCTGATGGAGCCGGAGACGGAGCACGAGGGCCTGGAGTCGGAGGTCCTGGCGCCGGAACCGCTGGTGCTCGTGGCCGGCCCGGACCATCCCCTCGTCGGCCGTACGGCCCTGACGAGCGCGGACCTGGCGGAGGCGCAGCTGGTGGGCACCGAGCCGGGCTGCCCGTACCGCGACCTGTTCGAGGCGGAGCTGCGGGAGTGGGCGCCGCCGTTCATGGAGTTCGGCACGATCGAGGCGACGAAGCGGGGGGTGGCGGCGGGCCTGGGGGTGGCGCTGCTGCCGAGGGTGACGGTCGAGGAGGAACTGGCGTCGGGGACCCTGGTCGAGTTGGCGTGGAAGGCCCCGTTCACGCTCTTCACGCAGCTCGCGTGGCGGCGGGGGAAGCGGCTTCCGGCGCACGTGCGGCTGTTCGTGGAGCAGGCGCGACGCCTTGTGTCCGAGCAGCGAGGGTGACCTTGAGGCTGGCGAGCACGATCAGCGGGACGCCGAGCGCCTGGACGAGCCCGATGTGATGCCCGTACACCGCCCAGTCGACGCCCATGGCGACGGCGGGGTAGGTGAAGGCGAGCACGGCGATCTTGGCGGTGGGCAGCTTGGCGTAGGCGGCGTACATGAGCACGTACATGAGCCCGGTGTGGATGAACCCGAGCCCGACGAGCCAGCCCCAGCCGCCCCCGCCGACACCTCCGAAGTCGACGAAGGGCAGCAGCAGCGGCATCCCCACCAGCACCTGGACGAGGGCGATGAGATGGGGCCGTACGCCGGTGATGCGCTTGGTGACGAAGGTGGCGAGGGCGTAGAGGACGGCGGCGGCGAGGGCGAACCCGAGCCCGGCGAGGGAGGCGGTGTCACCGGGCCGGACGCCGGACACGAGAACGAGCCCGACGAAGGCGAGGGCGAGCCACCCCAGCTTGCCGCCGGAGATCCGCTCCCTCATGAAGACGGCCCCGAGGAGCACGAGGAAGAACGGCTGGGTGTGGTAGACGACGGTGGCGAGGGAGATCGAGGTGGCGGCGTACGCCTCGAAGAGGAAAACCCAGTTGAAGACGATGAACACCCCGCCGAGCGCGGCGAGCCCCAGCTTCTTCGCGGTGAACCCGTGCCCGGTGAAGAACCCCCGCACGAGGCTGTAGACCCCGAGCGCGAGGGCCCCGAAGAGGCACCGGAAGAACACCACCTCGAAGGGCGATGCCCCGGACTCGACGACGAAGACGCCGAGGGTGCCGGAGAGCACCATGGCGAGGGTCAGTTCAAGGGTTCCCTTGGTCTCGTTTCTCATGCCGACGACGCTACGAAGGAGGCCGGGGGCGGGTCCACGGGCCAGTGGGGCGTCCTGCCGATGGGGGCGATCGGCGCGGCCGATGGGGACTGGAATACGGCCGGGGAAGGCGAAGTTGACACCGGTCATGACCTCCGAAGCCGCACGTGAAACGAACCGCTCGTTCCTCTTCGTCCTCGGCAGCTCCCGCGCCGACGGCAACTCCGAGATCCTGGCCCGCGCGGCCGCCGCGCACCTGCCCTCGGACATCCCGCAGCGCTGGGTGGACCTGAACCGGCTGGCGCTGCCGGACTTCCAGGACGGGCGGCACGAGGACGCCGGCCGGCAGCCCGGCGAGGTGGAGGAACTCCTGCGCCAGGCGACGATCGACGCCACTGACATCGTCATCGTCTCGCCCTTGTACTGGTACGCCCTCTCCGCGCAGACCAAGCGCTACCTCGACTACTGGTCGGGCTGGCTGAACGTGCCGGGCTCGGACTTCAAGGAGCGCATGGCGGGCGGCACTCTGTGGGGCGTGACGGCCCTGGCGCACGAGGAGCACGAGGTCGCGGACGGCCTGGTGACGAGCCTGAACCACTCGGCGGCCTACCTGGGGATGCACTTCGGCGGCGTACTGACCGGGACGGGCTCCCGCCCGGGCCGGGTACGGGCCGACGAGCAGGCGATGGCCCGCGCGAAGACCTTCTTCCAGGGCGAGACCCCCCTCGCCCGCTTCCCCTACGAGGACGAGGCAGCGGCCGCCGTCGCGTAGCGGCTGGGCGAGGGCTCCTGTGGCGCGCGTCGAAGGAGTGACATGAGATGACGGAGGAAAAATACGCCTCGGCTCGGCATGTCGCCTGGTGACAGTGTCGATCGAAGGGGGGAGGAACCAAGGAGCACCACGCCGTCGACGCCGTCTCGATCGGAGCACCTTGGGTGAACAGCAGCCTCCAGGACCTCGTGATCAACCTGTCTTCCGCTGCTATCGCTTTCACGGCCGGCTGGTCATTCGACAAGGCGCGCAATCTGTGGCGATTCCGCAACATCCGAGGCTTCTGGAAACGGTTCGCCACCGAGGACCTCAAGGTCGTGACCTCGATCTTCATCAATGAGGAGCACTACATCTGGGAGCGGTCGGGGCTCGTCGGCGTGGGAGACGTGCTGGCGCTGAACGAACTTCGGCAACAACTGAAGCAGGCAGGGGTCGATCAACTTCCGCTGACGCCGAGCCACCAGCTCACCGGGCTCGAACGTCAAGGCAACCTGATCCTGGTCGGCGGGCCGCACTCCAACCAAGTGACCGCCGAGGTCATACAGCGACTGCCGGTGACCTTCGCCTTCGGGCCCGGCGATGCGCACGACGCGAACATCTACGACTCCGTGACTAGTGACGTCATGCGGTGCGTCATGGACGCCAGGGATCAGCTCGTCGTCGACCAGGGAATCCTCATTCGGGCGACCAACCCCTTCAACCACGAGCGAAGCGTCGTCATCCTGGCCGGCAGTTTCGGTTTCGGCACGAGCGCCGCAGCGCTGCTCCTCGCCCGCTCGGACATCCTCTCCCACGCAATCGTCGCTCAGGGGCATCCGTTCGAAGCCGTCTTCTCCGTAGAGGTGGCCGGGGGCGCACCTCAGCACATCGAGTTGAAGAAACTGCGGCGGCTGGACAGCACGATGGTGCGGGTGGGTCCCTGAACCAGGGCTGACCTCATGATGCGGTCGTGGTGCCCTGGTGCTCGTGGCCGGTTTCGAAGTGGCGGTCCAGATAGGCCTCCTCGTCGAGGGAACTGTCGCGCAGGAGGGAGAAGACCTCGTCCCCGTCGTCCGGCCGCCCTTCGGTGGCCAGGCGGTAGCACTGGGCCAACTCCAGGTAGCGATGGCCGTTTTCCCTCGCATAGGTACGCGCCTCGCCCTCCGCCCTGGCGATGGCCTGGTCCATCGAGACGGCCTGCCACAGCGTCAGGCGCTCCTCGTAGGGCGCGCCCTCCCAGGCGTCCCACCGGAACACGCAGCGCACCGCGTACCAGGACTTCTCGTCCGCCACGTCTGCGGCTTCCATGGTGATCTCCTTGAACGACACACCGCGCTGGGCGTGGTCGACGGGTGCCCAGGACCTGGACAACCGCCGATCCTCACCGCCGAGAGCCGCCTCCGCAATCGAATACCTGCTGTTCAGGTGGCGCCGGACGGCACGGGCACCCGCACACGAGGTAGCGGACCCCCGGTACGCCGCTGTCGCGGGGTGCGTGGTCGCGGCAGTGATCGTGACGGCCGACGATGCAGCGCGGCGACCGGTACTCCGGCTCGGGCGCGGTCGTGAGGGCACCGGTCAGCAGGGACACGGTCACCGCGTCGGCGATCTCCGGCGTCACCCACCAGCCGTCGCCCGCGCGGTCGCGGTGCGAGCCTTCGTGGCCCACGGCGAGCACGCAGACCGAGCCGCCCCACACCGGGCGTACGATCTCCGCGACGGCGTACACGGAGCGCCGCGCCCCGCAGCGGCTCATCGGGCGCTCCCGACGGCGTGGATGTTGCGGTGGGCGATGTACACCCCGGCGGTCGCCGGCCAGAGCGTCCGGCGGCGCTTGCGCTGCGCGGTCCGTGTGGGCGGCAGGACCAGCGTCAGCGGCCAGAGGAGGACCGGGATCCATGCCCGGCTCAAGGCCCGCAGGAAAGGGTTCCGCATGTCGTCAGCTCCCTTGCGAAGGAGTGTCCACGTTCACCGGCTTCACTGTTCGGGCTCTTCACAGGCGTCGAACCACCGGTCGAGAAACTTCTGCCATCCGGCCTCCGCACGAGCGTGGAGCTCCGGGCTCAAACCCGTCGGCGGTACGGGAACACCGTGCTGCGATTCGTCAGCATCCGTGGCTTCCATGAGACCGCACCTTAAGCGCAAGCAACCATAAGGCGCAAGCACTTAAGGTGCCCCCTGGTCCGACAGGACCAACGAAGTAGGGTCGCTGACAACAGCGAGCTGGAGGTAGGAACATGTCGGGCGATGCGTGGATCAGCGAGACCGCGCCGTACCTGGCCCCGCGCGAGCCCGGCCAGAGCGACGCATGGACCGACGAGGCCGCTCACCGTGGGCGCCGTGGCGGCCAGCGGCTTCTCCAGGCAGGCGAAGTGGACGCCCCCGACGCGGTCCGCACCGCACTGCGGTTGTCCTCCGCCGAGCGCGTGATCGTCAGGCGCAGGCTGATCCTGCTCGACGACCAGCCCGTAGAGCTGGCCGACTCCTACTACCCCGTACCCATCGCCGGAGGCACGCCCCTGGCGGAACCGCGCAAGGTGCCCGGCGGCGCCGTCACCCTGCTCAAGGAACTCGGATACTCCGGCGCCGAGGTCGTGGAGGACGTAAGTGCCGCCCTCGCCACCGCAGAGGAGCGCGAGCACCTGGGCCTGCCCGAGGGCAGCGCCGTCCTCCACCTGCTGCGCCTGACGCGGACCGCCGACGGAACACCGATGGAGGCATCCTTGATGACCATGCCGGCCGGCAGACACCTCACGTACCGGCTCGGGAAGCAGGGCGTGTGATGGCGAAGGAGTTCAAGGACCCGAGATCACCGCACCAGAAGATCGCGGCGGAGCTCCGGCGGCAGATCACCCGCGGAGACCTTCCTCCGGGAAGCAAGCTGGGCTCGACGGCCGAGCTGATGGAGCAGCACGGCGGCGTGGCCAACACGACCGTCCAGAAGGCCCTCCAGATGCTGAAGGCCGAGGGACTCCTCGAAGGGCTCCCGGGCAAGGGCGTGTACGTGCGGCAGCACGCCCAGCAGTCCGTCGAACCGATCGCCTACATGACGCCGGCCGGGCCGGGCGAGCCCCACCCATGGATGACCGAGGCCGCGAAACGGCAGCAGGTCGGCAGGACCCGACTCCTCGACGTCGAGGTCGTCGTCCCGCCGAAGGAAGTGGCCGAGGCCCTGCGCCTGGAGGACGGCGAACAGGCCGTACTGCGCAAGCAGATCCTGTTCCTCGACGAGGAGCCGACAGAGCTCACCCGGTCGTACTATCCGCTGAGCCTGGTCGAGGGCACGGCCATGCTGGAGAAGAAGCGCATTCGAGGCGGCACCCCGGCACTGCTCGACGCGATGGGTTTTCCCCCGCGTGAGTTCGTGGACGAGCTGTCGTCCGAGATCCCGACCGAGGAGGAGGTCGTGGCGCTGGAGCTTCCGAAGGACATGCCCGTTCTCTTCGCTTTCCGGGTGGTCTATTCCGATGACCGGCGTCCGATCGAAGTAACGCTGATGACCAAGGCGGCACACCGTTACCGGATGCGCTACAGGCTTCCCGTGACGTAGCGCTCCGGAACGCGCCGTCAGAGGCCCCCTCGACGGAGGAGCAGCCTTCTGGAGCGTGATGCCGTCGCCCCACCGGGGAAAGCTCCCCGCATGGACCAGGAACAAGACCGCCGGTGGCTCCGCACCGCCCTCGACGAGGCCCGCGCCGGGCTCGCCGAGGGCGGGATCCCCGTCGGCGCCGCCCTCTACGGCGCCGACGGCACCCTGCTCGGGCGCGGGCACAACCGGCGCGTGCAGGACGGGGACCCGTCCACGCACGCCGAGACCGCCGCCTTCCGGGCCGCCGGCCGGCAGCGCTCGTACCGGGGGACGACGATGGTCACGACGCTCTCGCCCTGCTGGTACTGCTCCGGGCTCGTCCGGCAGTTCGGGATCTCGCGGGTGGTCGTCGGGGAGGCGGAGACCTTCCACGGCGGGCACGACTGGCTCGCCGAGCACGGCGTCGAGGTCGTCGTGCTCGACGATCCCGAGTGCGTCGGGCTCATGCGCAGCTTCATCGAGAAGAACCCGGCCCTGTGGAACGAGGACATCGGTGACGAGTGAAGCCGACCTGCCCGTCATCGACCTGACCCGCGACCCCGCACCCCAACTCCCCGCCGTCGACCGCGCCCTGCGCGAAGCCGGGTTCCTGCTCGTCACCGGGCACGGGGTGGGCCCCGGGCTGCGGGCCGCCATCCGTGAGACCGCCCGCACCTTCTTCCACCTCCCGGCCGCCGTCAAGGAGTCGTACTCCGTGCGCGTCGGCGGGCGCGGGTGGCTCGGGCCCGGGGCCGAGGCCAACGGGTACGCGGAGGGCACGGCGACCCCGCCCGACCTGAAGGAGTCGCTGTCCTTCGCGGCGGAGGAGCCGATCGGGGACCCGGTCGTGGACGCCGAGTGGTTCCTGCCGAACACCTGGCCCGCCGAGGTCCCCGAGCTGAAGCCGCTCCTCGACACGTACCTGGCGCAGATGAAGGAGCTGTCGGACCGGGTCCTCGACGTCCTCGGCGTCGCGCTCGGCGAGGAGCGGGACTTCTTCACCCGGCACACCGGGCACCCCACCTTCGGCTTCAACGTCAACTGGTACCCGGGACGGGAGCGCACCGGCGAGCCCGAGCCGGGGCAGTTCCGGATCGGGCCGCACACGGACTTCGGCACGGTGACCGTGCTCGACCGGGAGGCGGGGAAGGGCGGGCTCCAGGTGTTCACCGAGGCCGGCGGGTGGCAGGACGCCCCGTACGACCCGGCCGCGTTCACCGTCAACATCGGGGACCTGATGGCGGGTTGGACCGGCGGACGGTGGCGGTCCGGTCGCCATCGCGTGCTGCCGCCGCCGGCCGACGCGCCCGCCGAGGAGCTGATGTCGCTCGTCTACTTCTACGAGTGCACGCCCGGGACGACCATCAACGGCATCGAGTCGCATGCGTATCTGCGGGGGCAGCTCGACGCCATCCGAGCGGACTGACAAGACGGACCGACAAGGCGGACCGACAAGACCCGGAAACGGTCCGAGAACGGAGTCGAAAAGACCGCCGCTTTCCCAACACACCGTCGATATCCTTGAGTTGACTGTGACGGGGGTGGCAGGGGATTGGACAGAGAGCTGTACGGCCGCGAGGCGGCCCTCGACGACGGCGGGCTCGTCGCCCGGCTCGTCGGACTCACCCGGCAGGGGGCCGCGCGCGTCGCGTACGAGCACGGGGACGACCCGCCGGTGACGGTGTTCACCGGCGGGCGCGGCATGGGGAAGACCGCCCTGCTCAAGGAGGTCCGCAACCGCTACAAGGGCCACACCCCGCTCGCCCTCCTCGACTGCGCGCACGTCGAGCCGCCCGCCGACCACGGCCCCGGCTGGACCCCGGTCACCGGCGCCCTGTCCGAGCTGGCCGTGCAGCTGTCGCCCAGGGTGTTCGGCGCCCGGCCCGTGCGGTTCCCCCGGCTCTCGCTCGGTCTGGTCGCGGTCGCCTCGCTCGCCTGGTCCCAGGAGGACGACGAGCGGGCCCGGCGCGACCTCCAGCGGCTCGGGCCGCTCCTCGCGACCGTCGACGCGACCCGGGGCGCCGCCGGCAACTGGGTCGGCAAGGTCCTCACCAAGCTCGCCGCCACCTTCGCCGACGCCGCCGCCCCGCTCGCCGGACTGCTCGCCGAGGCGACCGTGGAGACCGTCCTCGAAGAGGTCTTCGGCCGTCTCCAGCGCTCCTCCGAGAGCTGGTACGGCAGTTACCGCAACGCCGGCGGGCGCGGCAAGGCCGGGCTCCAGCAGCTCGCCGTCGACTTCGAGCACGACGGCCGGCGGCGCCGCGAGGCCGAGGACTTCCTCGTCGGCGCCCTCACCGAGGACCTGCTCCACGCCTACACCGGGTTCCAGCGCGGCAGCCGCATCGGCAGGCCCCTGCTCCTCCTCGACAACGCCCACGAGCCGCTCGGCCGGCAGCTCGTCGAGCCGATCCTGCGCGCCCGCGCCGCCGAGGGCCGCCGCGACAAGGTCGTCGTCCTCGCCACCTCCCGGGTCCGCGACCACGAGGGCCTGCGCCAGGCCACCCGCACCAAGCTGCCGGAGACCAAGCACCGGGCGCCCTGCCCGCGCCGGACGAGCGTCGGCTCCGGCATCCTCGCCGTCGAGCTGACCCCGCTCTCCGCCGCCCAGACCCAGTCCGCCTTCGACCACCACGACCCGGCGGGCCGCACCCCCGCCGAACTCGCCCGCGCCGTCCACCGGCTGACCGGCGGCCGGCCCCTCGGCGTGGCCCTCCTCGGCCGGGCCGCCGGCGAGGCCCCCGCCGAGCTGCGGGCCGGCCTCACTCCGGGCCGGCTCCTCGACCTGACCGTGGAGCTGCGCGAGGACGCCCCGCCGGTGCCCGTCGCCCCCACGCTCCTCGCCGAACTCCTGCCGGTGCGCCGGCCGGGGCCGTACGCCGTGCTGGCCGCGACCCACGACGAGGAGTCCGCCCGGATGCTCGCCCACGCCCGGCTCCAGGCGGAGTCCCTGGACGGGGACGTGGCGCTGCGGGTCCGCGACCAGTTACGGGCCGAGGACTGGGGCGAGGGACCCGGCCACTTCGTCGCCGACCCGCTGCTGCGCGCGCTGCTGCTGTACCGGCTGCGCTTCGAGGACGGCGACCACCCCCGGTACGCCGCCTGGCACGCCGTCCACGAGACGCTGTACCGGTACTACGGTCCCGGCCCCAACCCGTACCGCCTCCACCACGGCCTGGCCCTCGGCCGCACCGAGGAGGCCGTCACGCACCTGCGGGAGACCTTCCCCGAGCAGGACGTCCTCGGCTGGCTGGGCAGGCTCCGGTTCATCGCCGCCGCCCCCTACCCCCGCGAGCGCGGCCGTCCCGGCCCCGATCCGCGCCGCGCGGTCGCCCTCGGCCAGGAGCCGCCCGACGCCCTCCCCGACGGCCTCGACCCCGACACCACCGCACTCCACCTGTCCGTACGGCGGCTGCTGCACGCCGTGTGGCTGCTCACCGATCCGCTCGCACTGCCCGACGACGAGGTCGCCGACCGGCTCGCGCACGAGCTGCGCCGGCTCTCCGGCCGCCATCTGACGGGCAGCGGTTCGCTCTGGGACGCGGCAGGCCACTGGCCGCGCGACATCCGTGCCTGGCAGGAGCTCTCGCTGCCGCCGGGCCGTGAGAACGGAGTCTGACGCCATGCCCCACATCATCAGCCGGTACGTCCGCACCCCCCGCCGGCAGCTCGTCGCCGCGCTCGTCACGGCCGCCCTCGTCCTCGGTCTCGGCTGGTACGGCTTCACCCGGCTCACCCAGCCGGAAAACCGTTCCTGCGCCCCGGGCGTGGCCCGCCCCGCCGGCAGCGACGAGTGCATCGGCGTCAACGGCACCGGCCACGACTTCGGCTTCGCCGACCTCAAGGACGTCGCCGAGGCCATCCGCGCCGAGAACGCCACGCTCAAGGACGACGAGTACGTCACCGTCGCCGTCCTCCTCCCCCTGTCCTCCACCGACGCCGGCATGCGGATCAAGGTCCTGCACGAGGTGCAGGGCGCGTACGCCTACCAGCGCCGGGCCAACCAGGAGTCCAACGGACGACGGCCCACCATCCGTCTCGTCCTCGCCAACACCGGCCAGGGCAACGCCCACTGGCGCACCACCGTCGACCAGCTCGTCGCCCTGGCCGACGGCCCCGAGCGGCTGCGGGCCGTCTCCGGCATCGCCACCTCCTCCACCGAGATGCGCGAGGCCGTCACCGCCCTCACCCGCGCCCAGGTCGCCGTCGTCGGCACCACCATCACCGCCGACGACATCGCCAACGGCCCCGGCCGCAAGCCCTTCCCCGGCCTCGCCCGCGTCTCCCCCACCAACAGCGACGAGGCCGACGCGCTCGCGCACTTCGGCCGGGTCGACGCCGCCAAGGCGCTCCTCGTGCAGGACACCCGCAGCGGCGACCACTACGTCGACACCCTGAAGGCCGCCTTCGCCGCGTCCCTCAAGAACGCGCCCCTGGAGCCGCAGGAGTTCACCTCCGCCCCCGACTCCACCCAGGAGGGCACGACGGCGAACACCTTCACCAACATCACCCATCTGATCTGCGACACCCGCGCCGAGACCGTCTTCTTCGCCGGCCGCCACACCCAGCTGCGCCAGTTCATCAACGCGCTCGGCGACCGCGGCTGCGTCGACCGCGCCTTCACGATCCTGACCGGCGACGAGGGCTCGTACCTGGGAGCGGACAAGAAGCTCGACCGGAAGGCCCTCCAGCACAAGCTGACCGTGCGGTACGCGGCGCTCGCCCACCCCGACGCGTGGAAACCGGCGCCGGGGCGGACGCTCCCCCGGACGGGCGGCTCCGCGCAGGCGTACGCGGACTTCGTGACGGACATCGCCAAGGCCGCCCCGAAGGACAGGCCGGTGGCACTCGCGGACGGCCAGGCGATCATCGCGTACGACGCGATGGCGACGGCGGTCCACGCGATCCGGCAGGCAACCCCGGACGGCTCGGCGTACCCGTCGAAGGAGGACGTGGGCACACAGTGGCCGCAGGTCAAGGGCTCCCTGCGGGTAGAGGGCGCGAGCGGCTGGATCTGCCTGGACAACTACGGAAACCCGTACAACAAGGCGATCCCGATCGTGGAACTGGCCCAGGACGGCACGCAGCGCTTCGTCCAGATGGCCTGGCCGAAGGGCCGCCCCCCGACGGACACGTGCCTCCCGCCGAAGCGGGGGTGAGCCTTACGGCTCCCACTTGGGCCAGGCGGCCTCGTCGCGCTCGTACAGGGAACGCAGGTGCCGCCAGCGCTCGGGCGACCAGTCCCGCCAGTCCGTGGGGTGACCGGAAAGCGCGTCGCGCAGCCGCTCGAAGTGCTCGTGCCACCCGGCCAGGCAGTCGAGCCGGTACTCCCGCGTCCCGTGGAACTCGTTCGTGAAACGCAGCACGGTCGACCCTCCGCCGTCGGACCCCGGTTCCAGGTGGAACCGGATCCGCCCGTGCGTGGGGCCGACCGTGTACTCGGCCACGACGTCGGGGTCCCAGGCGGTCACGTGCCCGGAGACCTCGGTGTCGCTGTTGAGCCAGCGGAGGATGACCTTCCCGCCGAGCCGCGGCTCCAGCGGGTCCGCCTCGCAGAGCCAGCCCGGCAGGCCTTCGGGCGAGGCGACGGCCGCCCAGACCATCGGCACCGGCTGCGGAAGGTCCACGACGAAGTGCAGCAGGTGCCGGTCGCCGTCGTGGGTCTCGCTCCTGCCCCGGGGGATCTCGCTCATACCTCCAGCGTCACCCCGGGACAGGCCCGGTGCCAGCTCAGACGCCCGCGTACGAGTGCTTGCTGCTCACGAAGATGTTGACGCCGTAGTAGTTGAAGAGGAAGCAACCGAAGGCGATGAGCGCGATGTACGCGGCCTTCCGGCCCTTCCAGCCGGCCGTCGCGCGCGCGTGCAGGTACGCCGCGTAACCGACCCAGGTGATGAAGGACCAGACCTCCTTGGCGTCCCAGCCCCAGTAGCGGCCCCACGCGTCGCCGGCCCAGATCGCGCCGGCGATGATCGTGAAGGTCCAGAGCGGGAAGACGGCCGCGTTGACCCGGTAGGCGAACTTGTCGAGCGAGGCCGCGGCGGGCAGCCGCTCCAGGACGGAGCGGGTGAAGGAGCCCGGGTTGCCGCCGGTCGCGAGCTTGTTCTCGTACGAGTCGCGGAAGAGGTACAGCAGGGTCGCGACGGCGCCGAGGTAGAAGACCGCGCCGCAGAAGATCGCGGTGGAGACGTGGATCCACAGCCAGTACGAGTCGAGCGCCGGGACCAGCTGGTCGCTGGGGGTCTTCAGCCAGGTGACGGCCATGCCCAGGTCGAGCAGGACGGTCGTGACCAGGGGGAGGCCGATCCAGCGGACGTTCTTCTTCGCGAGGAGGAAGCCGAGGTACGCGCCGACCGCCACCGTGGAGAAGGTGGTGGAGAACTCGTACATGTTGCCCCAGGGGGCCCGCTGCACGGAGAGCGCCCGGCTGACCACGCCCGCCGCCTCGATGAGGAAGGCGAGGACGGTGAGCGAGACGGCGATGCGGCCGTACAGGTCGCCCTTGACCGTGCCGCCGGCCGCGCCGGGACCGTCCGGCACGTCACGGGTGCCGGCCGCGGAGCGCGTGACGACCTTCGGCTTGTCGAGGACGGCGGTGCCGCCGGCCTGCTTGACCTGGACGGTCACGGCGGCCGGGGCGGCCTCGGCCTGCTGCGTGAGGGCGGCGGCGGTGCGGCCGACCTTGCTGCGGCTGCCGAACACCCACTCGGCGATGTGGGCGAAGAAGGCCAGGGTGTAGACAGCCATCGAGGAGTAGACGAGCAGGTCGCTCATCTGCGCCAGGCTCTCGTTGGTCGTGGCGGCGAGGATCACTTGTCGGCCTCTCCAGAAGGGGCAGGGTCTTCTGCGGGTTCTTCCGCGGGTTCCGGTACTGAGGCCGTGGGCGGGGCCTCCGCCGTGAGCGCGACCGCGAGGTCGCCCAGCTCCTCCGGCAGCTTGGCGGACTCGCTCCGGCCGAGCCCGGCCATCTCGACGACGGTGACGCCGTCCTCACCGCGCACGGCCCGGACCCAGACCCGGCGCCGCTGGATGAACAGCGAACCGGTCAGGCCCGCGATCGCGGCGATCGCGCCGGTGAGGGCGAGGCCGTTGCCGGGCTGCTGCGAGATCTGGAAGCTCGCCCACTCCTTGATGTCCTTCTCGAAGGTGATCGAGCCGGCACCGTCGGGCAGCGTCATGGTCTGGCCGGGCACGAGGCGGTTGGCCTTGCCG
>NZ_MWIG01000940.1:0-1464 GCF_002156145.1 Streptomyces sp. NRRL B-24572
GGGAGATGAGTAAGAGAGGGGGGGGGGGGGGGGGGGGGGGGGGGGTGGCTGCGTCATCGGTCCGTGCACCTCACTTGCTGAAGGCCATCATGGTCTTGACCTGCATCTCTTCCTTGTCGCTGGACGCCGACACACGTCCGGCCGCCACGACGAAGGTGCCGCTGCCGTAAGCGAAGCCCGGGTCGTAGAAGTCGCTCTCGACATCGGCGGTCGAGGCCGGGTGCTGGAGCAGGATCTTCGGCGCGCCGCCGGTCGGGGCGAGGGTGGCGACGGCGCCGCCCTTGTCGTACGACGGGGCGATGTGCAGCAGGACCTGCCCGCCCTCCATGCGCAGCGGCGTCATCGACTGCTCGCCGGGGGCCTTGGAGCGCCACTTGGCCTTGCCGGTCTTCAGGTCGAAGGCGATGACCTCGTTGGCCGTGCCGTAGCTGGTCTCGGTGGCCATGTAGAAGGTGTTCGCGTCGGCCGCGACACCGGTGCAGCCCTGGAGGTTGCGGCCGAAGATGACCAGGCCGCCGCCGCACGAGGGGGCGAACTTGTCCTTGCCGCCCTGGATCTGCGAGCGGAGCCTGCCGTTCGCGTCGAGCGCGAAGACGGACCACTTCTTCTGGTCGCGCTGGGTGGCCGAGACGACCAGCGGGTCGACCGAGTAGACCTTGTCGACCTCCCAGTTCGCCTCCAGCTGGAAGGTGAACTTCGGCTTGCCGGTGTTGGGGTCGACCTGGCCGATCGCCTGGAGCTTCTTGGTCGTGCTGCCCGAGGGGCAGTCCATGGCGGCGATCAGCTTGCTGCCGCCGGCGTAGGCGAAGGGCTTGCAGCCGCTGTCGGGGCTCTTGAAGAGCTGGTGGCCGTCGGCGAGCGAGAAGCCGTACGCGCTGCTGGAGCCGGCCGCGGTGACCGTGTTGCCGCTGATGGCCAGGGTGTTGTCGGAGAAGGCGAAGAAGCCCGTGGGCTTCGGGACGGCCTTCTTCCAGCCGGGCTTGCCGGTCTTGAGGTCGATCTTCTGGAGCTGAGTGCACTTGGCGCCGTCCTTGGCGCTCTCGGCGTACCCGAAGACCATGGAGCCGTCGGCGGCGGGCTCCGGCGGGACCGCGCACAGCTCGAACGGCAGGTCGACGTGCCACTTGGACTTGCCGTCGCTCAGGCCGTAGCCGTCGACGCCCTTGTACATCGCCTTGACGACGGTGTCGCCGACGATCCACGGGCCGAAGACGTCGGAGCCGTTGCGGGGCAGGTCGACGTTGTTCTTCAGCAGCCAGTTGACCTTCGCCTCGCCGGCCTGGCGGCCCGCGTTGAGGTCGTCCTCGCCGTTGCCGCCGTCGCCCGAACCGTCGCCCTGGTCCACCGACTCGGTGGGCTTCGGGGCGGCGGTGGAGGTGGCCGTGGCGGTGGGCTTGGCGACCGGGTCCTTGTCGTCGTCCCCGCCGACGACGGCCCAGGTCGTGACGGCGGCGACCAGGACGG
>NZ_MWIG01000941.1:0-3458 GCF_002156145.1 Streptomyces sp. NRRL B-24572
TCGGCCACGCCGTCGCCGACCCGGAGCGCCCGGTCGACCGGGCCGAGCCGCCCGCCCCGGGAGTGCACGACCGGTCGGCTCTCGGCCGCCCTGACCAGACCCGAACCCGCAGCGGGTTCGATCTACGCGACCCTGGTGTTCACCAACAGATCCACCGTCGCGTGCACGATGACCGGCTACCCGGGCGTCTCCTACGTGGCCCAGAACGGCGTGCAGTCCGGCAACGCCGCCGTGCGCCAACCGGGGACGATCACCACCGTCACCCTTCGACCCGGCGGACGGGCCGAAGCCGAACTGCGCGATGCGAACGGCATCAGCGGCTACGACCCGGCACGGTGCATGCTCTCTCCCGCCGAGGGCCTGCGGATCTACCCGCCCGATCAGACGGCAGCGCTCTTCGTCCCGTGGAAGACCGAGCACTGCGCGGGCCCGACCGTGCACTCGCTGACCATCGGGCCGGTCCAACCGGGCTGACCGCACCCGCGACCACCGGGTCGGTGACGGGGAGCGAGGAGTTCCCGCGCCTGTCGATCCGCGACACGCCCACGCCGGCCTCGGTGTCCACCGGTTGACGATGCGGGGCAGGCCGATCTCCCCGACGGCCTCCAGGACCGTCCGGCGGCCGCGCGCGAAGGCGAACCGGCGGCCGGGGATCGCGTGCCTGTCGAGGACCTCCCGCATCCGCGCCTTGTCCGGCACCCGGTGGAACGGGTCGACGTCGACCGTGGTGGGGACGCCCGGCCGTTCGCTGACGGCCCGCACGACGGGGTGGGTGTGCCCGTTGTACGCGGCGACGGCGTCTGAACCCCACCCAGCCGATCCCGGTCCGTGACGCCGTTCCGGGTGCATGTGCAGGCGGGACCGGTGCGGGGTGACGAGGGTGCCCTCGAGTCCGCTCGCCCCGGCTTCTGGGTCCCCCCGCACCATGCGTACGGCTTCCTTTGTGTGGCCCGCCCCTATGCCCCGGGTGGACCCGTCCGCCTACCGTGTGCGGATCCAGTGCCGGGACGGGCACCGGGCGGACGCGCCGGAGGCGCACGAGCGGGGGAGGCCGGACGTGACCGACCAACGGAGCCCGGGGCGGTGGTGGCGGCTGCGCGCCGCCCGGGTCATGGCGATGGTGGGGGTCGTCGCGGCGGCCGTGGTGGTGTCGCCCGCCGCCGCGAGCGGGACGACGACGGCCCCCTCGTACCTCACCCTGGAGGCGAGCTACGGAGCCGGGACCGTCACCAACGGCTGGGAGCGCGTCGAGCGCTACCTCGACACGACCACCGGGTTCCGCACCGAGGGCTACCCGGCGGACGGCCGCGGCGACCAGGACGGCAAGCGCGTCACGTACTTCGGCGGCGTCTCCCGGCCCTCCTCGGGCCGGTTCCTGCTCTACTCGGCCCCCGGCTGGAACACCGGCAGCCGCACCACGCCCGTCCTCCTCGTGCACGGCGCGAACGACACCGCCGACCGCGCCTGGGCCAACCCCGGCGAATCGGGCGGCTACGGCTGCGGCGCCGCCTCCTGCCCGTCCACCGGGCTCATGCAGTACCTCTCCGAACGCGGCCACCGCGTCTTCGCCGTCGGCTTCGCGCACAAGCAGGGCGACAACCTGATGCAGGCGCAGGTCGTCGGCGACGCGATCGCCCTCGTCAAGGCGAAGCTGGGCGTCGACAAGGTCGATCTGGTCGGCTGGAGCAAGGGCGAGATGTCGACCCGCGCGTACGTGTCGTCCCTGAAGCCGAGCTGGGGACGGGCGTACGCCGGAGACGTACGACGGCTCATCACCCTCGGCGGCCCGAACGGCGGCTACGACTACCCGTACGCCCACGGCTGGGCCCACGACTTCTCCATCTGGCCCGAGTGCGGCGGCAAGGTCAACGCGCCCTCCCCGCACTCCCACATGACCTGCTACGGCCTGTACACCGCCCACCCGGAGTTCTCCATGACCCCCTCCGGCGGCCAGGACAACTACCCCGGTCAGCGCCAGATGCTCGCCCGCTGGGACGGGGCGTACGGAGTCGACGGCGCCGCCCAGGACTGGTACACGACCTACTACGGCGGCCAGGGCTTCTACACCGCCGGCAGCGGCATCCAGGCCGCCATCGACGCCGGATCGCTCATCGCCCCGCTGCACGGCGCCGGAGTGCCGGCCTCCGTCACCACCTACCTCCTCGCCGGCGGATCCGCCGACATCGTCGGCATCTTCAACGAGAACCGCGGACCCAGCGACGGCGTCGTCTTCATCTCCAGCGCGCTCGACACCACCGGGATCCCCACCGTCGGCGGCAAGGCCACCATCGCGACCGCCAACCACCTCGAACTGGGCTGGAACAGCGCAGCCGCCGCCCAGGTCGCCACCTGGCTCTCCTGAAGGACGGGAAAGAACATGAGCACGCTTCACACCCGCCGTGTCGCCACCGGCAGGCTGACCCAGCAGATCACCGAGGCCGGGGCCGACGGCGAGCCCGTCGTGTTCGTCCACGGCAACGTCTCCTCCTCCGCGTTCTGGCACACCACCCTCGCCGCGCTGCCCGCCCCCTACCGCCCGATCGCCGTCGACCTGCGCGGCTTCGGCGGCACCGACCCGCTGCCCGTCGACGCCACGCGCGGCCTGCGGGACTACGCCGACGACCTCGCCGAGCTGCTCGCGGCCCTCGGCATCGACCGGGCCCACCTGGTCGGCTGGTCCATGGGTGGCGGCGTGGTCATGCAGTACCTGCGCGACCACCCGGCCGCCGTGCGCTCCCTCACCCTGGTCAGCCCGGTCTCCCCGTACGGCTTCGGCGGTACGCACGGAGTGGACGGCACCCTCAACTCCCCGGACGGGGCCGGATCGGGCGGCGGCACGGTCAACCCGGACTTCGTCCGGCTGCTCGGCGAGGGCGACCGCGGCGCCGACTTCCCGGCCTCGCCGCGCTCCGTCCTGACGTCCTGCTACGTCAAGCCGCCGTTCCGCACCGAGCACGAGGACGCGTACGTCGAGGCCATGCTCGCCACGCGCCTCGGCGACGACCACTACCCGGGCGACAGCACGCCGTCCACCGCCTGGCCCGGCATCGCGCCCGGCACCCGCGGCGTGCTCAACTGCATGGCCCCGACCCACTTCCGCGTCGACGACCTGCACCTGATCGAGCCCAAGCCGCCGGTGCTCTGGATACGCGGCGAGGACGACGTCATCGTCTCGGACACCTCGATGTTCGACCTGGCACACCTCGGTGCGATCGGTGCGGTTCCCGGCTGGGACGGCACCCCGGCACAGCCGATGCTCGCGCAGACGCGCCACGTCCTGGACCGCTACGCGGCCGCCGGCGGAAGCGTGCGGGAGGTCGCCGTGGCCGACGCCGGGCACGCCGTCCACCTCGAACGCCCCGAGGAGTTCGGCAAGGCGCTCCTGGAGGTCCTGTCGGCATGACCGTGTGCCGTACCCGGCAGGGGGAGGTCCGCGGCCGGACCTCCCCCTGCCGGGT
>NZ_MWIG01000942.1:0-3103 GCF_002156145.1 Streptomyces sp. NRRL B-24572
CACCCGCGGGTGCGGCCGCCGCGCCTTCTCAGTAGCCGTCCACGCCGAGTTCGGTGATCGAGGCGAAGAGGTGCTCCCACACCCCGGCGCCGGGCGCGTCGTCGGCCAGCGCCCCGGCGTCCACCTCCGCCATCGCCCGGAGGAAGGTCTTCACGCCGTCCTCCCCGGGATACGGGTCCCAGCAGGCGCCCATGTGACGGCGGACGCCCTCCAGGAACCGGACGAAGGACTCCAGGTCGCGGACGAGCGGGAAGACGGCGTCTCCGCCCGGGCCGTGGCTGCCGTCCGGCTGGCGCATTCCGACGGCGCCGGTCGCCGGGTGGACGAAGACCTCCCCGGGATCGCAGTACCCGAGGTCGAACGAGCCGACGCGCAGCAGGCCTTCGGGCCCCGGGCTCAGCAGTTCGTCGGCGACCGCGAAGGACGTGACTCCCGCCGCCCAGTGGCGGGGCAGTCCGACCTCGGCCAGCAGCTTCCGGGTCGGTGCGTGCGTGAGGGCCGCGGGCAGGTCGGCCGCCGGGACGCGGAGGACCCCGGTGGGGCCGAAGACCGCGTCGAGCCGGGCCGCGGTGAGCGGTCCTTCCGCGTGCCTCGTGCCGGGCCGGAACCAGGGCCCGCCGTCCGCCGGTGCCGGGCGGGAGGAATCGGCCCCGCCCGTCGGCCAGTCGGCGAGGGCCTCGTCGTTCTGCTCCACCACGGCCACGCCGCGCGCGTCGAGGAAGACGTAGCGGCCGCCGTCCAGCGGGATCGGTTCCTCCCAGGAGTCGGGATGGCGCAGCGCCCAGGAGTCGTCGTCGCCGTCGAACAGCCAGGGTCCGTCCGGCTCGGTCTCCCCGTACGGTTCGGCCGTGCCCTCGGCGGGGGCGGTCCCGCGCCGGCCGGTGGCCAGGTCGAACCAGGTGTCCTCGCACCACAGGGCCCAGACCTTCAGGAGCGGGGTGCCCTCGGCCTCGTACACCTCGGCGGAGCGGTCGCCGCTGAGGTTCGGGGCGGCCTCGTGGGCGCCGACCGGCCGCCACCAGGCCCACACCGTCCGCCAGGGCAGCCCCGGTTCGGCGGCCGCCACGCGCTCGGCGTACTCCCGGTGGCCGAGGACGGTCGCGGCGAAGTGCAGCCAGGAGGCGAACTCCGCGGACGTCACCGGGGCGCTCCCGAAGACCGCCTCGGCCTGGGTGAACACCTCGCGGCCGACCCCGCCGTGCTCCTCCGGCAGGGCGTCGAGGCGGGCGCGGAGCTCGGCGCGGTCGTGGCGCAGGACCTGGGCGGGGTCGTCGAGCAGGGTACGGAGATCGAGATCGGTCACCGGCCCATCGTGCCAGCCGGTGCGCCGGGCGGAGGCGGCGGCCGGGGTCGTTGTCGTACCCGGGACGTAGAGTCGGAGGCGGCCCTGAGGGGTGCGCGCGGCGGTGACGGCCGCGCGGTGCAACTGCCCTGCGAAGAGAAGGAGTCGGTACGGTGAGCGGTGCCCCTGAGCCCGTGAAGGAGGGCCTCTACCGGCTGCGCAACGTGGCCAGCGGACTGCTCCTGGAGGTGTACCAGGGGTCGGGCCGCAGCGGGGCCAGGGTCCAGCAGGGCACCGGGAACGGAACTCCCGGCCAGCACTGGCACGTCACGTCCGTGCCGAACGGCGGCGGGCTCTACCACCTGGTCAACGCGGCCAGCGGCAAACGGCTCGACGTCGCGAACGCGTCCACGGAGAACGGCGCGAACATCCAGCAGTGGAGGGCCAACAACTTCGGCGCTCAGGAGTGGGTCATCGAGCAGGACCTCCAGTCACCGGGGACGGTGGCCCTGGTGAGCTTCATCAGCGGTCTGCTCCTGGAGGTCGCTGACGAGTCGGGGGAGGACGGGGGGAACGTCCAGCAGTGGGAGGACACCGACTCGCCGTTCCAGTGGTGGCGTCTTGAGCCGGTGTCCTGAGCCTGGCCCCGTCCGGGCTCAGCCCTTGCGGGCGGTGTGCACGGTGTGGGCGGTGAGGTGGAACAGGTCGGTGCGGTGGTGCAGGGACAGTGTGTCGGCCGGGTCGAGCAGCCGGTCGAGCGTCTCCTTGTCGTCGGCGTCGAGCCGGGCGGCCAGGCCGTCCCGGAGGCGCTCGTAGTGGGCGATGGCCAGCTCCCGGACGGCCGGGGAGACGGGCGCGGGGACGTCCACGAGGAAAGTGCGGGTGCCGGCCGGGGTGAGGCCGGCGCCGGCGAGCAGCGCCCGCCAGTCGTCCGGCTCGTCCTTGGAGTCCGGGAGCTCGGCGCGCATCTCGCCGAACCAGTCGGCGTGGGCGGCGTCGAGCCGGGCCTCAAGGCCCGGCCTGCCGATCCCGATGTTCTGGGGCAGGTGCCGGCGGGGCAGCCCGCCCTCGACGAGGACGATCAGGCCGCCGGGGTTCAGGATGCCGGCGAACTCCGCGAGCGCGGCGCTCTGGTCGCCCATGTGGTGCAGGGAGTTGCCCGCCCAGACGAGGTCGGCCTGCCCCAGGGTGCCGATCCCTTCGGGGAGTTCGGTGTGGAGGGTGGAGACCCGGGTGCCGAGGCCACGGGCGTCCGCGCGGGCCCGGGCCCGGACGAGGAGTTCGGGGCTGCCGTCGACGGCGACCGCCTCGGCGGCCGGGAAGGCCTCGGCGAGCAGGCCGGTCACGACCCCGGGGCCGCTGCCGACGTCGAGGATCCGGCGGACGCCCTGCACCGGCGCGAGGGTGCCCAGCCAGGCCGCGGCCGCCGCGTAGGCGGGGCTCGCGATCTCGGCCTGCCGCTCCAGGAGCGGCGCCATCTCGCTCCAGTCCAGGTGGGTGTGGTCGTGGGGGCCGTGGCCGTGACCGGTGCCGTGCTGGTGGCCGTGGTGGGACGCGTGATGCTGGCTCATGGCACCAGGGTGCGACGAGACGGCCGGGAGCGCCAGAAATGTTGCCGGTCCGGCAATACGTCCCGGGCCCGTCAACCGCGCCCCCGGTGTTCCTGTGGGCTGATGCCCCGTACCCGCTTGAAGGCGGCGCTCAGGGCGAACGCTCCGCTGTAGCCGACCTGCCGTGCCACGGACTCGACGGTGGCGTCCGTCTCGCGGAGCAGGTCGGCGGCGAGCGCGAGCCGCCAGCCGGTGAGGTACGCCATCGGGG
>NZ_MWIG01000943.1:0-1274 GCF_002156145.1 Streptomyces sp. NRRL B-24572
GTGAGCCGTTGCAGGTGGCGGGCGATGTGGACGACGGATTCGGCGAAGACCTCCTGGACGGCGGCGGCCAGGTCGGCCCGCTTATGGTCCGGCTGCTCCGCGACGTTGTCGGCGGTCCAGGCTCGGCCGCCGCCGTCCAGGAGGTCTTCGCCGAATCCGTCGTCCACATCGCCCGCCACCTGCAACGGCTCACCAGAGCCTCGACGTTGGTGTTCTCCGGCGGATGCGCCCTGAACTCCCACCTCAACGGCCAACTGGCAGCCGACAGCGGCTTCGACACCCTGTTCGTAGCCCCAGCCCCGCACGACGCGGGCACCGCCGTCGGCGCCGCGCTGTACGGCTGGCACTACCAGCTCGGGCAGGAGCGCCTTCCGGAGCCGTCCGACGCAGCATGGGGTCCGCACCCGGGCACCGTGCCGACGACACAGGTGCCGTCCGGGTACCGCGCCCTGACCGGCCTGGGGCCGGAGTTGGCGCCCACGGTGGCCACGCTGCTCGCGGAGCACCGCCTTGTCGGCTGGGTGCAGGGGCAGCTCGAGTTCGGGCCGCGGGCCCTCGGCCATCGCTCGATCCTCGCCCACCCCGGCCATGCCGCCACGCGCGACCGGCTCAACGCCATCAAGAAGCGAGCCACGTACCGCCCCTTCGCCCCGGCCGTCCTCGCCGAGCACGCCACGNNCCGTCGCCCCCGACCACCAGGGCCTGCACGAACTCCTGGAGCAGTTCCACGACCGCACCGGACTGCCGCTGCTGCTGAACACCTCCTTCAACCGCAAGGGCACCCCGATCCTGCGGACCGCCGAACAGGCCGTGGCAGCGACGGCGGACCTGGGCCTCGACGCCCTGGCAGTCGGGGACACCCTGCTCCTCGCCGACCGCGTGCCCGACCCCCGTGCCACAACCCTCCGTACGAGGTGAGCGGGATGAACCCCATCGACCTGGACCGCGTCCTGACCATCCTCGGCGCCGCCGCGTGGAGCATGGACGAGCAGTCCCGTGCCCGCGTCGCCGGCGCCCTCGCCCTCACCGTCTTCGACGGCCACACCCGCGACCNNTGGCCGTCGTCACGGTCTTGCGCGCCGAGATCAGGGTCAGCCACCCCGAGACCCTTCTCCTCGCCCTCCTCCACGACGCCCTGGAAGTGGCCCCCGAATCGGAGGCGCTCCTCACCCAGCACCTCGGCGGACCGTTCACCGCCGGGCTGCGTGCCATGACGGCGGACCACCGCCTCGAACAGCGCCCCAAGGCCGCCGGCGACGAGACCCGCTGGCGCT
>NZ_MWIG01000944.1:0-884 GCF_002156145.1 Streptomyces sp. NRRL B-24572
CGCCGTAACCGTGGTCCGGGGTGTGGACCGGTATGTGGGGGGTCTCGTACCGCAGTTCCTCGACGGGAGTCCCGCACCCGGCACAGGCGAGGGCCCCGTTGAGATGCCGCCGGCACGCGTGGCAGTAGTCCATGGGGCCCGCAGGCTATGCGGCCCGGTACGGCGTCAGGTAGGCGAGGAAGTGAGGATCCTGTGTGGAAACCGCAGGTCGTCGGCGGTGCCGGAGGCCGTACTCCGGGTGAGGGGCATTCCGGGAGCCATCCCTCCCGAAGCGGGAGAATCACGGCGCACCGCCGACGACCTGCGGTTTCCACACAGGATCCTCACTTCCGCGCCTACCTGACGCCGTACCGGGCCGCATAGCCTGCGGGCCCCATGGACTACTGCCACGCGTGCCGGCGGCATCTCAACGGGGCCCTCGCCTGTGCCGGGTGCGGGACTCCCGTCGAGGAACTGCGGTACGAGACCCCCCACATACCGGTCCACACCCCGGACCACGGTTACGGCGAGCCGACCCGGCCCGCGATCTACGAGACGCCGGGCGGGCCTTCGGCCTACGGTCAACCGGCCGCGTCCGCGGCCTATGCGGCGCCGGACCGGGCCGCGGTCTACGGCCGGCCGGCCGCGGCCTATGACCGGCAGACCGCGCCCGCGGCCCACGAGACGCCGGCCGCGCCCGCCGCCTACGGCCGACCGGCCGCGCCCGCGGCCCACGAGGCGCCGGACGCTCCCGTGGACTCCGACGATCTGGACCGGCCCGCTCCCGAGCACGTCTACGAGCTGGACGTCCTCGAACCACCGCGCCCGGCCCCCGGCGGGCGCCGGGCCGCCCGCGTCGCCGCGCAGGACCGTTCCGCCTCGCGGGGCCGCTCCGCCGCGCGGCG
>NZ_MWIG01000945.1:0-1623 GCF_002156145.1 Streptomyces sp. NRRL B-24572
CGATGCCGAAGTCGATGACGTACGGGCCGTCGGGGGCGAGCATGATGTTGCTCGGCTTCAGGTCGCGGTGGACGACTCCGGCCGCGTGGATCGAGGCCAGGGCCCGGGCCGCGCAGCCGACGAGCGGGAAGACGGTCGCCGGCGGCAGTGCCCCGAAGGCGCCGAGCGCCTCGTGCAGCGCGATGCCGGGGACGAAGGCGGAGGCCAGCCAGGGGGAGGCGCCCGAGGTGTCGTGGTCGACGACGGGCACCAGGTGGTATCCCCGCACCCGGCGGGCGGCCCGCACCTCCTGCTCGAAGCGCCGCCGGAACTCGGGGTCCTGGCCGTGCTCGCGGAGGATCAGTTTCAGGGCGACGGGCTGGCCGCCGCGCGTGTGCGAGAGGTAGACGGTGCCCATGCCGCCCGCGCCGAGCCGGGCGACCAGCCGGTATCCGGCGACGTCCCGCGGGTCGTCGGGTCCGAGGGGCGTGAGCACGTCGTCGACGCCGGTACCGATGTGAGCCTCCCCCGCTCCGGGTGTCGCCGCCCTGCACAGGAGCCGGCAGCACTTGCCGGACGAGCCTACGGCACGGGGGATCTTGCCGAACTCCCGTGTCGGCGGGGTGGGTTCAGGCGTCGGGCGGCCCTCCGGCCGTCGAGGTCCACAGGCGGCGGGCGGCGAGCAGGGCCGCCGCGAGCAGCAGGGCGTTGCGGAGCACCATGACGGCCAGGCCGGTGGTGGTGCCGGTGACGACCTCGTCGTAGAGGACGGGGTACGCGAGGGAGCTGAGGGCGGCCGCCGGGAGGAGCAGCAGGGCGACCGGGCGCATCACGGTCGCCCGGGAGGTCATGCAGACGGCGGCGAGGCCGAGCAGCCAGATCATGTACTGGGGGCTGATCACCCGGCTGGTGACGGTGAAGAGCAGGACGGCGGCGAGGGCCGCGTCGAACGGGGTGGCGTCGGTCCAGCGGCGGGCCTGGAGGCGCCACAGGAGGAGCCAGCCGAAGGCGATGACGGTGAGCATCAGGGCGAGGTGCCCGAGGCTGGAGACGTACGGGCCGACGTACTCGTAGGCCCCGTAGCGGAACTCGATCCGGCCCGGCCAGATGCCGCTCGCGCGGGCCGCCGCCAGGGCCGTGCCCCACAGGGACTCGATCTGGATGCCGCGGCTGCCCTGCTGGCGCAGGAAGCCCAGCGCGTCGGAGAAGAACAGGGCGAGGGTGGCGAGGAGCGCGAGGGCGGTGACGGCGGCGGCGGTCCAGGCCTCGCGGGTGGTACGGCCCCGGGGCGTGCCGATCAGGGCGAGCGCAGGCCACACCTTGACCATGGCGCCGATCCCGGCGAGCGCCCCGCCGAGCCGGTGGGCGGCGGTGGCGCGGGTGCCCAGGGCGAGCAGGGCGAGCACGGCGAGGGCGGTGGTCTGGACGTCGTACCGGGCGAACGGGAGGTGGAGGAGGAGGGGGAGGCCGAGGACCCAGATCAGGGCGCCGTGGGTGAGGCGGACGCTGTCGGCGCGGGCGAGGGCGAGCGTGACGACCGCGTCGGCGAGGACGGTGAGGGCGACGAAGGCCTGGAAGTAGGTGAGCCAGGGGAGGACGCCCGGCGACATGATCACGAGCCCCGCGCCGGGCGTCCTCCCCTGG
>NZ_MWIG01000946.1:0-5195 GCF_002156145.1 Streptomyces sp. NRRL B-24572
TCGGCGCGCTCCAGGCCGACGATGGAGTCGCGGTCCGCGCCGAGCGTGCCGGGATCCCCACCTTCGTCTGCCGGGTGAAGGACCACGCGACCCGCGAGGAGTGGGACCGCGCCCTGACCGAGGCCACCGCCGCGTACGAGCCGGACCTCGTGGTCTCGGCCGGTTTCATGAAGATCGTCGGCAAGGAGTTCCTCGCCCGCTTCGGCGGCCGGGTCGTCAACACCCACCCGGCGCTCCTCCCCAGTTTTCCCGGTGCCCACGGGGTGCGTGACGCCCTCGCGTACGGCGCGAAGGTCACCGGGTGCACCGTCCACTTCGTCGACGACGGTGTCGACACCGGCCCGATCATCGCCCAGGGCGTGGTCGAGGTGCGGGACGAGGACGATGAAGCCGCTCTGCACGAGCGCATCAAGGAAGTCGAGCGCTCGCTGCTCGTCGACGTCGTGGGGCGTCTCGCCCGGCACGGCTACCGCATTGAGGGACGAAAGGTTCATGTCGGTGAACACGGACACCGTTAAGCCCATCCGCCGCGCGCTGGTCAGCGTCTACGACAAGACGGGGCTCGAGGAGCTGGCCCGCGGTCTGCACGAGGCCGGTGTCGAGCTCGTCTCCACCGGCTCCACCGCCGGCAGGATCGCCGCCGCCGGGGTGCCCGTCACCAAGGTCGAGGAGCTGACCGGCTTCCCCGAGTGCCTCGACGGGCGCGTCAAGACCCTCCACCCGCGCGTGCACGCCGGCATCCTCGCCGACCTGCGCCTGGAGTCGCACCGCGCGCAGCTCGCCGAGCTCGGCGTGGAGCCCTTCGACCTGGTCGTCGTGAACCTCTACCCGTTCCGCGAGACGGTCGCCTCCGGCGCCACCCCGGACGAGTGCGTCGAGCAGATCGACATCGGCGGCCCGTCGATGGTCCGCGCCGCCGCCAAGAACCACCCGTCGGTCGCGATCGTCACCAGCCCCGAGCGGTACGCCGACGTGCTCGCCGCCGTCCAGGCCGGGGGCTTCGACCTGACCGCCCGCAAGCGGCTCGCCGCCGAGGCCTTCCAGCACACCGCCGCGTACGACGTGGCCGTGGCCTCCTGGTTCGCCGACGACTACGCCGCCGCCGACGACTCCGGCTTCCCGGACTTCCTGGGCGCCACGTACGAGCGCAAGAACGTCCTGCGCTACGGCGAGAACCCGCACCAGGGCGCCGCGCTGTACGTCGACGGCACCGGTGGTCTCGCCGAGGCCGAGCAGCTGCACGGCAAGGAGATGTCGTACAACAACTTCACGGACACCGACGCCGCGCGCCGGGCCGCGTACGACCACGCCGAGCCCTGCGTCGCGATCATCAAGCACGCCAACCCGTGCGGCATCGCGATCGGCGCCGACGTCGCCGAGGCCCACCGCAAGGCGCACGCCTGCGACCCGCTGTCCGCGTTCGGCGGCGTCATCGCCGTCAACCGCCCGGTCTCCGTCGCGATGGCCGAGCAGGTCGCGGAGATCTTCACCGAGGTCATCGTCGCCCCGGGCTACGAGGACGGAGCGGTCGAGATCCTCGCCAAGAAGAAGAACATCCGCGTCCTGAAGGCCGAGGGCGCCCCGGCCAACCCGGTCGAGGTCAAGCCGATCGACGGCGGCGCCCTCCTCCAGGTCACCGACCGCCTCCAGGCCGAGGGCGACGACCCGGCGAACTGGACGCTCGCGACCGGCGAGGCGCTCTCCGCCGAGGAGCTCGCCGAGCTCGCCTTCGCCTGGAAGGCCTGCCGCGCGGTCAAGTCCAACGCGATCCTGCTCGCCAAGGACGGCGCCTCGGTCGGCGTCGGCATGGGCCAGGTCAACCGCGTCGACTCCGCGAAGCTCGCGGTCGAGCGGGCCGGCGAGGAGCGGGCGCGCGGCTCGTACGCCGCCTCCGACGCCTTCTTCCCCTTCCCCGACGGCCTGGAGATCCTCACGGCCGCCGGCGTGAAGGCGGTCGTCCAGCCGGGCGGCTCGGTCCGCGACGAGCTGGTCGTCGAGGCCGCGAAGAACGCGGGCGTGACGATGTACTTCACGGGCACGCGCCACTTCTTCCACTGACGGTAGGCACCCCGTAGCGGCCCGTCGGCACCTCACCGGTGCCGGCGGGCCGCTCCCGTTCCCGGGCCCCTGCGGCAGGTCCGCCGAACGGGTGGACTCTGGTCTAATGGGTTGGCTCTTTTGTCGGCCGCCGGTAGTGGGGGACGTGGTGTTGGACGTACTGAACAGGCCCGCCGTCGAGTCCACCGACGCGGAGTCGTCCGACGGCCTCTCCCCGGCCCCGCTCCGCCCGTACCTGATCCTCGCGGGCGTCCTCTGCGGCCTGTACTTCCTGTACTCCTGGGTGCAGTACGCGCACTTCCGCACGCCCTCCTGGGACCTCGGGATCTTCGGGCAGTCGGTCCGGGCGTACGCCGAGTTCCGGGCCCCCGTCGTCGACATCAAGGGCCCCGGCTTCCCCATACTCGGCGACCACTTCAGCCCCGTCACCGCGCTCCTCGCGCCGCTCTACTGGATCTGGCCCTCCCCGGCCTCCCTGCTCCTCGGGCAGGCCGCGCTCTTCGCCGCCTCCGCCGTCGTCGTCGGCCGCACCACCAAGCAGGTCCTCGGCAGCCGCGCCGCCGGCATCGGCCTGACGATCGCGTACGGGCTCTCCTGGGGGCTCCAGGAGGCCGTCAAGTCCGACTTCCACGAGATCGCCTTCGCCGTCCCGCTGCTCGCCCTGACCTGCCGGGCCCTGCTCCTCGGGCGCTGGACCGCGGCCGCCGCCTGGTCCGCCCCGCTCGTCCTGGTCAAGGAGGACATGGGGCTCACCGTCGCCATGGTCGGCGCGGTCCTCTTCCTCAAGGGGCAGAAGAAGCTGGGCGCCGCCCTGGCCGGCTTCGGTACGGCCGCCTTCGCGCTGACGGTCCTCGTCCTGATCCCGGCGGCGAGCAAGCTCGGCCAGTACGACTACTGGTCCAAGATCGAGAAGACCGGCACGGGCGCCGAGACCTCCTTCGGGCAGATCGTCGCCGACGCCCTCGGCTCGGGCGAGCGGTGGGAGATGGCGCTCTACCTGTTCGCGATCACCGGCTTCCTCGCCCTGCGCTCCCCGCTGGCCCTGCTCGTCCTGCCGACCCTGGGCTGGCGCTTCCTCTCCCAGGACCCCAACCACTGGGGCATGCACTGGCACTACAGCGCGATCCTGATGCCGGTCGTCTTCCTGGCCCTCGTGGACGGCGTCCGCTCGGTCCGCACCTCGCCGCGCGCCTGGCTCGTCTCGTACGGGAAGGTCGTGGTCCCGGTGGCGACGGCGGTCGCGCTCGTCCTCGCCGCGAACCTGCCGCTGCGGGAACTCCTCAAGTCGGAGACGTACCGGACGGACAGCCGGACCGTGGAGGCGCGGGCGGCGGTCGCCGCGGTGCCGGACGGGGCGAGCGTCGAGGCGGACGTCCCGCTCCTCGCCCACCTCACGGCGGACCACCGGGTCTACTGGGTGGGCACGTCGAAGGGGGCCACCCCGGACTATCTCGCCTTCGACCTGCGCGGCTGGGGGCAGCAGGTGTCGGATCCGGCGCAGCTGGCCGCGCAGTTGCACCCCGAGGCGCGGTACGAGATCACGTACCGCTCGGACGGCTTCGCGGTGCTGAAGAGGCAGTGACGGCCGCGGGCCGCCCGGTGTGCACCGGACGGCCCGCGGAACGGCAGAGGATCTGCCGGAGGTTACTTCTTGATGACGATCGTGCCGGCGGCACGGTCGTGCCAGCCCTGCGTCTTGCCCGTGCTGTCGAAGAACGGGGACAGGTAGACCAGGAGCTGGCCGATGCCGCAGACGATCGCGCCGACCATCGGGATGATCCAGCGGATGAAGCCGCCACCGAGACCCGGCTTGCCGCCCGTGTTCTCCTTGACGACGCGCAGGCCCAGCGCCATCTTGCCGAGCGTGGCGCCGACGAAGGCGATCATCAGCCACTCGTAGAGCATGGTGGCGATGAACAGCAGGAAGAGCACGCCGAAGAAGGCGGCGAGGATGCCGCCCGCGGCCTCGCCGGCCTGCTGCGCCGCGTTGTTCAGGCAGGTGTTGTACGCATCGGACATCGGGTCCATGCCGCTGCAGTCGTCGATGCTCTCGGTCGCGCCCACCACGCCGGCCAGGCCGATGGCCGACAGGACCCAGTAGACGATGCCGATGGCCAGGCTGTCGATCAGGCGCGCGCCGAACCGCAGACCCATCGAGGCGACCTGCACGGTGCCGAGGCCGTGCACGTTGATGTAGCCGTTGTTCGCCTGCAGGGTGCCCGGAGCCTGGGGGTACGCGCCCGGCGGCTGCTGCTGCGGGTAGCCGTAGCCCTGCTGCGGGGGAACGCCCTGCGGGGCCTGCTGCGGGTAGCCGTAACCGGGCTGGCCCTGCGGGGGCTGCTGGGGCTGCTGGCCGTACGGGTTGTTCGGGTCACCGAAGCTCATGTGGGGCTTTCCTCCGTTGCGGGGACGACGCGGTCACGCGGAGGAAACATGGTTGTTCTGCGGTGCGCCCCCCGGCAGTGCCCGCGGCACTGTTCGGCCCCCATCGTCATAAGTGGCGCGTAAGTTTGTCCAGCCGGAATGCAGATGTGTTGTAGGACAGCAACGCGCCGCCGCCGGTTTTGGGGCGTCCGGATTGGAACATGGGAGGGGTCATCCGGGAGGATAGCGGCATGAGCGCCCAGATTCTCGATGGCAAGGCCACCGCAGCCGCGATCAAGTCCGATCTGACCGTCCGTGTGGCGGCCCTCAAGGAGAAGGGCATCACGCCCGGCCTCGGCACGGTCCTGGTCGGCGACGACCCGGCCAGCCAGAAGTACGTCGCCGGAAAGCACCGCGACTGCGCGGAGGTCGGCCTCGCCTCCATCCAGCGCACCCTGCCGGGCACCGCCACCCAGGAGGAGATCGAGGCGGTCGTACGGGAGCTCAACGAGGACCCGGCCTGCACCGGTTACATCGTCCAGCTGCCGCTGCCCAAGGGCATCGACGAGAACCGCATCCTGGAACTGATGGATCCGGCCAAGGACGCGGACGGTCTGCACCCGACCAACCTCGGCCGGCTCGTCCTCAACGAGCCCGCCCCGCTGCCCTGCACGCCGAACGGCATCGTCACCCTGCTCCGCGCCCACGGCGTGGAGATCAACGGCGCCGAGGTCGTGGTCGTCGGACGGGGCGTCACCATCGGGCGCCCGATG
>NZ_MWIG01000947.1:0-3392 GCF_002156145.1 Streptomyces sp. NRRL B-24572
AAACGGCTCCGGACATGCGACGACCCCCGCTCTCCCCCCCGGCGGGGGTCGTCGCATGTCCGGAGCCGTTTTGGCCCTGCGCGCCATCGCTCGCTCCCTTCCTTCCGTTCATCGGTCACGGGCTGATCGAGGCCCCGCCCGGCGCTCGATCCATCACTCACAGTAATCGGCGGGCTGCGTTCCGGACAGTCCCCGGAGGGGTGGCGAAGTTATTCACAGTCCCTCGCTTATCCACAGTTTTTCGGCAAGATCGGCACGATTTCCGAGATGCCTCCACGGTGATTCCTGTCGCGAAGTTCGCGAACGGCAGGAATCACGAGAGGGGTGTGCGCCGTGGAGACATCCAGGACTTCAGGGGCCAGGGGGACGACATGCGGTTCGGCGGCGGAAGGGCCGCGTCGGGGCGGGCCGCTGATCGTCACCGAGGACCTCGGGCTGCTCGACGACCTCCTGCGGCTCTGCGCCGCGGCCGGGGTCGAGCCCGAGGTGCACCACCGGGTGCCGGAGCGGCGGGCGAGCTGGACCGACCCGCCGCTCGTCCTGGTCGGCGACGACGCCGCCGCCCGCTGTCGGGGAGCGGTGCGCCGACCGGGGACCCTCCTCGTCGGCCGCGACCGGGACGATCCGGAGCTGTGGCGGCTTGCGGTGGAGATCGGCGCGGAGAGCGTGCTGAGCCTCCCGGCCGCCGAGGGCCTCCTCGTCGACCGCCTCGCCGACGCGGCCGAGGGCGCGGACAGGCCGGCGCTGACCGTCGGCGTCGTCGGCGGCCGGGGCGGCGCGGGGGCCTCCACCCTGGCCTGTGGTCTCGCGCTGGCCGCCGCGAGGGCCGGGCACCGCACGCTGCTCGTCGACGGCGACCCGCTGGGCGGAGGGCTCGACGTGTTGCTCGGCGGCGAGCGCGAGGAGGGCAGGCGATGGCCCGACTTCGCCACCTCGAAGGGCCGCCTGGCCGGCGGCGCCCTGGAGGAGTCCCTGCCGTCGGTCCGCGGGGTCCGGGTGCTCAGCTGGGGCCGGGACCCGGCGGCGCCGATGCCGCCCGAGGCCGTGCGGTCCGTGCTCGCCGCCGCGCGGCGCCGGGGCGGGGTCGTCGTGGTCGACCTGCCGCGCGGCGCCGACCCGGCGGCCGTCGAGGCCCTGGCGCAGCTCGATCTCGGACTGCTGGTCGTTCCCGGGGAGTTGAGGGCCGTCGCGGCCGCGCACCGGATGGTCTCGACGATCGGGCCGGCCGTGCGCGACCTGCGCGCCGTGGTCCGCGGGCCGTACGCGGCGGGGCTCGACGAGCGGTGGGTCGCCGACGCGCTGCGGCTGCCGCTCGCCGGTGAATTCCCTTACGACCCGGGGATCGTGGCCGACCAGGACGCGGGAATGCCGCCGGGCGCCGAGCCCCGGGGACCCCTCGGCCGGTTCTGCACCGCCTTCTGGGAGCGCGCTCTCGTGCCCGGTGGTCCGGCATGATCGGGACAGGGAGCGCGGCCTGGGGCGAGGGTGGCGGAGCGGGGCTCCTCGACGCCGTGCGGCAGCGGCTTGCGGCGAGCGGGGCCGAGCCCACCCCGGCGCGCGTGGCGGCGGCGCTGCGCGCCCAGGGAAGACTCCTCGGTGACGCGGAAGTCCTCGGGGCGGCCGAGGAGTTGAGGTGCGAGCTGATCGGCACCGGTCCGCTGGAGCCGCTGCTCGCCGACCCGGCGGTCACCGACGTCCTGGTCTCCGCGCCCGACCGGGTGTGGGTGGACCGGGGCACCGGTCTCGAACGGGCCCCGGTGGCCTTCCCCGACGCCGCCGCCGTCCGCCGCCTGGCGCAACGGCTCGCGGCGGTGGCCGGGCGCAGGCTCGACGACGCCCGGCCCTGGGTCGACGCCCGGCTCCCCGACGGCACCCGGATGCACGCGGTGCTGCCGCCGGTCGCGGTCGGCTCGACCTGCCTGTCGCTTCGGGTGGTCCGCCCCCGCGCCTTCTCCCTGGAGGAGCTGGTCGCGGCGGGCACCGTTCCGCCGGACGGCGCCCCGATCCTGCGGGCCCTGATCGACGCCCGCGTGTCGTACCTCGTCAGTGGCGGCACCGGGACGGGCAAGACCACGCTCCTCGCCTCGCTCCTGGGGCTCGTGGGGGAGCGGGAGCGGATCGTACTCGCCGAGGACTCGGCGGAGCTGCGGCCGGACCACCCGCACGTGGTGCGCCTGGAAGCGCGGCCCGCGAACCAGGAGGGCGCAGGGCTCGTCACCCTGCGGGACCTGGTCCGGCAGGCGCTGCGGATGCGCCCCGACCGGCTGGTCGTCGGCGAGGTCAGGGGTGGGGAGGCGGTGGATCTGCTTGCCGCTCTCAACACGGGCCATGAAGGCGGCTGCGGAACGGTTCACGCCAATACGGCGGCGGACGTGCCGGCGCGGCTCGAAGCCCTGGGGACGGCGGCCGGGCTCGACCGGGCTGCTCTGCACAGCCAGTTGGGTGCGGGCCTGTCGGTCGTGCTGCACGTCGCACGGGACCGGGACGGACGGCGGCGGATCGCCGAGGTGCACGTACTGGAGCGGGACCGGGACGGTCTGGTCCGGACGGTGCCGGCGCTGCGGTGGGGCGCGGCCGGGTTCGAGCGGGAGCGGGGTTGGGAGCGGCTGAGGTCGCTGATCGGAGGGGGATCGCGGTGACGGCGGAACTGGTGCAGACGCGGGGCGTGGCACACGGGGCGGCGGCGCTCTGCGCGGTGCTCGCCCTGTGGTGGACGGCCGAGCGGCGGCGCGGTGCGGGCCGGGCAAGAGCGGTGCTTGCGGGCGGAGTTTCCGACGACCGCGGCAGCTGGGAGTGGCCCGCGGTGGCCGCGCGGTGGTGGGCCCTGCTGTGGGAGCGGCGCGCGTGGCTGTGCCTGCCGGTGGCGGGGGCCTTCGCGCTCCTCGGCGAGTCACCGCTGCCGCTGCTGGCGGGGGCGCTCGCGGTGCCCCTGGTGGGACGGCGGCTGCGGGCCGCCGGGCGCCGGAAGGAGCGGGAGGCGCGGGCCGAGCGCGTGGTGGCCCTGTGCGGGGCGGTCGTCGGGGAGCTGAGGGCCGGCTGGCAGCCCGCGCAGGCACTGTCCTTCGCGGCCCGGGAGACGGGCGCGCTCGGTGCCGCGGAGGCGCCGGTCCTCGCGGCGGCCCGGTTCGGCGGGGACGTGCCGGAGGCGCTGCGGCGGGCGGCCCGGCAGGACGGCGCCGACGGGCTCGCGGGCATGGCGGCCTGCTGGCAGGTGGCCGTCGACGGAGGCGCGGGCCTGGCCGATGGGCTCGACCGCCTGGAGGCCGCCTTGCGGGAGCACCACGAGCAGCGTGACCGCCTGCGGGCCGAACTGGCCGGCGCCTGGGCCACGGTGACGGTCCTCGCGCTGCTCCCGGCGGCCGGGCTCGCCCTCGGCGCCGCCCTGGGCGCCG
>NZ_MWIG01000948.1:0-544 GCF_002156145.1 Streptomyces sp. NRRL B-24572
GCGGGGCGCCGGGGAGGGTGCCGTGCCAGATCTGGACCGCGGTCGGGGTGGTCTCGGCGCGTCGGGCGGCGGCCGCGGTCACCCCCGGGCCGAAGCGCAGGACTTCGCCCTCCACGCGGTCGGGCGTCGGGTCCGGTGTGGGGCCCTCGAACCAGTGGCTGCCCAGTTCGGTGGCGCTGTAGTCGTCGTCGTTCACGTGATCACACACCGCCTGATGAAGATCTGCTGGAGGGAACCGCCGTTCGCGGCGGCCGGGTCCGTGGTCGCGCGCACTCCCCAGTAGCAGCCGCCGCCCTGGACCGTGTGGGTAAGCGTCAGGGTGTAGTGGTCAGCTCCTTCGCGCCGGATGCTCTCGGAGCCGTCCGGCATGCCGGGCGAGCCCTTCTCGTCGCCGGTGAACCACTCGACGAGGAGTGTCACCGGCCCCGTTCCGTCCGTCGTGATCTCGACGGTGGCCTCGGCGGCCGTCGGCCCGGTCTGGCGCAGGCTCGTGACGGAGACGTCCGTGACGGAGACGGGCGGCGTCGTCGGGGGCGTGGTCGGC
>NZ_MWIG01000949.1:0-4344 GCF_002156145.1 Streptomyces sp. NRRL B-24572
CGGGGCCGCCGCCCTCACGCGTACCCGGACGCGCTCAGCGCCGCGGCACGGCCTGCCCGCTCGCCGCGTCCACCACGGGCCGGTCGCCCAGCGGGCCCTGCAGCGTCACGGTCAGCGTGATCTCCTTGGCGATCGCGATGCACACCCGCCCGGGGTCGGACTTCTCGTCGATCCGCACGGTCACCTTCTCCGGGGTCTCCACGGCCTTCGCGGTGTACGTGCTGCACACCCCGCCCCAGAAGGTGACCGACAGCTTCCGGCCGTCGTCCGCCGTCCGGTACGACTCGACCCGCCGCACCGGCGCCGTGCCCTCGTCCGGCGGCGAGGGCTTCGCGGGCGGCGCCAGGTACTCGGGGGCCACCGCCGTCTCCACCACCGTGTAGGGCGCCGCGTCCACCGGGTCCGCGGTGAACAGCCACGCCGGCACGAGCAGCCGCTCGCCCGCCACGTCCTTGGCGGCCAGGCCGAACACCGCGGCCGTCACGGGGACCTCGGTCGGCGACGCCGTGCCGGCGACGGACCGGCAGGGCACGTCGGGGCCGGGCTCGGTGCCGACCTTGCCGTTCCCGTCGACCGCGGCCGGCTCGTCCTCGCCGTTCCCGCCGACGCCGTTCCCGTCGACTCCGGCCGGCGGGTCGGTCGCGCAGCCACCGATACCGATGGGACCGGTGCCCTTCGAGGCCTCGTTCAGCGCGGCGAGGGCCTTCTCCGCCCCGAGCACCGGATACGTGGCGCCCTTCGCCGGCTCCTCGAGCATCCCGCTCCCGGCGACAGGCCGGCCGTCCGGACCGATGTGCAGCCCCGTCGACCAGCCGTAGGTCGGCAGCCCGCCCACCACCGGATCGGCGTTGACCACCCGCACCGAACCGTCCATCACCTGGGTCGCGGTCACCTTCGCGTCGTCCTGGCCGAGCGCCTTCAGGACGGGGGCGGCCGCCGCCTTCGCCGCGGCCTCGCTCACCGGCGTACGGCCCGCGGTCGGGGGCTTCGCCCTGCCCGGGGGCGGGCACGCAGGGCCCTTGAGGCAGGAGTCGCCGACCGGACCGCCGTCGTACCAGGAGTACGTCCAGCTGCCGGGAGCCTTCCGGGCCACGTCGAGCCGCGGTCCCCGGCCGTCCTTCTCGGGCCCGATCGTCCAGACGTCCCCGACGAGGGAGGGCCGGCCCTCGATCCCGAGCGCTTCGGCCAGCCTGGTCACCTCCGCCGAGGTGACCAGGCCCTCGGGCCGGTGGACCGCGGCCGAGGAGGGCCCTTGGGGGAGGGGGCCCTTGGCTTTGTAGACCGTCCCGTTCGGGTTGCCGCCCGGGTCCGGTTCACCGGGCGCGATCCCGGGACCGCCTCCCGCGTCACCCCCGCTGCCGCCTTCGAGGCGCAGGGGCGGCGGCGACCCGGCCGTGTCTCCGGCCTCGGCGGACACCCCGGCGGGCATCGCCTCGCCGTCCGCCGTCGCCGCGACGGCGAGATAGACGCCACCGCCCCCGGCGAGCAGCACACCCGCCGCCACCGAGGCGGCGACGACGTTCCGTCGCCTCCGTACGTTCTCCGTACCGCTCACCGCAACGCTCCCTCGTCTCGACCGGACGCCGATGGGACGGAGCGGGCGGGCGGACGGTTCCGTCCGGTCAGCCGCCGTACTCGACGGTGGCGTCGATCAGCCGGGCCGAGGCCGCCGGCACGACGACCCCGTGGATCGACGCGGGGGAGACGCGTACGGGCTCGGGGGAGACCGGGGTGACCCAGTGGGGGGCCATCCGAGCACCGTCCCCGCGCAGCTGGGCGAGGCTCAACTCGGACTCGTGTCGCTCCCGGGGAGCGGGGTACAAGGTCATGGGCGCACCGTATGCACCGCACCGCTCCGGGGAAAAGCCCTACTCTGGGGTAGTTTCCACTGTTCGGCAGGGAGCGCCCCACCCGGTAGCGTGAACTGTCATTACCACCTTCCCGCAGGAGCGCCCCGCCGTGCGTATCGCAGTCACCGGCTCCATCGCCACCGACCACCTCATGACCTTCCCCGGCCGGTTCGCCGACCAGCTCGTGGCCGACCAGCTCCACACGGTGTCCCTCTCCTTCCTCGTCGACAACCTGGACGTCCGCCGGGGCGGCGTCGGCCCGAACATCTGCTTCGGCATGGGCCAGCTCGGCGGCAACCCGATCCTGGTCGGCGCGGCCGGCTACGACTTCGACGAGTACCGCGCCTGGCTCGACCGGCACGGCGTCGACACCGGCTCGGTGCGCATCTCCGAGGTCCTGCACACCGCCCGCTTCGTCTGCACCACCGACAAGGACCACAACCAGATCGGCTCCTTCTACACCGGTGCCATGAGCGAGGCCCGGCTGATCGAGCTCAAGGCCGTCGCCGACCGGGTGGGCGGCCTCGACCTCGTCCTCATCGGCGCCGACGACCCCGAGGCGATGCTCCGCCACACGGAGGAGTGCAAGACCCGGCGGATCCCCTTCGCCGCCGACTTCTCGCAGCAGATCGCGCGCATGGACGGCGAGGAGATCCGCACGCTCCTCGACGGCGCGACCTACCTCTTCTCGAACGAGTACGAGAAGGGCCTCATCGAGTCCAAGACCGGCTGGACCGAGGCGGAGATCCTCTCCCGCGTCGGCCACCGCGTCACCACGCTCGGCTCGCGCGGCGTGCGCATCGAGCGGGTCGGCGAGACGCCCATCGAGGTCGGCTGCCCCGAGGAGACCGCGAAGGTCGACCCGACGGGCGTCGGCGACGCCTTCCGCGCGGGCTTCCTGACGGGTCTGTCGTGGGGCGTGGGGCTCGAGCGGGCGGCGCAGGTGGGCTGCATGCTGGCGACGCTGGTCATCGAGACGCTCGGCACGCAGGAGTACGAGCTGCGGCGGGTGAACTTCATGGAGCGCTTCAGGAAGGCGTACGGCGAGGAGGCGGCGACGGAGGTCCAGGCCCACCTGGTCTGACGCGACCGCGCCCAGCCGGGCGCCGCACCTCAGGACCTGCCGCCCCCGCGCGGGCCGCGCCCGCCGTACGGAGCCGCCCGCGCGGGCCCCGCGCCCTGCTGCGCGGTGCCCTCCGCCGCCCGCCGTGTGGGCCCGCGCCGGGCTGGGCGGTGCCTTCCGTCGCCCTCCGTGTGGGCAATCGTCCCGCTCGAGCAGGGGGCACCCCCTTCGCCCTGCGGAACGATTGCCCACAACGGGGGGGCGCCGGCCCACAACGGGCGGGGCGCGGCCCGCAGGGGTCAGGGGCCCGCTGGGGTCCAGTGCAGGCGGCCGTCCAGGCCGATCGCCGCCACCCCGTCCGTACCGGCGTCCGGCGCGCCGGAGAACAGGAACTTCTCCAGCGTCCACACCGGCCGCACCCCCGCCCGGCCGTGGGAGGCCGTCGCCAGGAAGCCGGTGCGGGACCGGACCGCGAGCAGGTCGTCGCCGCCGCTCACCGGACCGAAGCCCGCGACGCCGGTGCCGGGCAGTTCCGTGAACGGCGAGACCGGGCGCGTACCGGAGAAGTCGGCGCTCCGCAGGTCGCCGGAGGACGGCTTGCGGAACCAGAGCCGTACCCCGTCGCCGTCCGGCGCGGCGCTCGCGCTCAGCGCGAGGGTCGTCGGCGGCAGCCCGGTCGGCGCCGGCCCCGTCAGCGGCCCGCCGGGGGTCTGCTCGGCCCAGGCGAGGACGGTGCTCGGGGTGCTGATGAAGACGTATCCGCGGCCGTTCGCGTCCGTCGCCGCCACCGGGTCGCCGTACACCTCCGTGCCGCCCAGGGACCGCCACGGATCCCAGCCGCCGTCGGCCCGCTGCTCGCGGGCTGCCAACTGGTGGAGGCTGTCGCGCAGGACCAGGGTGGCCCGGCCGTCGGGGGCCACGGTCACGGCGGGCGCGCTGATGTCCGAGGTGCCGGAGGCGTCGTTCCGCTCGGGGGTGCCGAGCGAGGTCCAGGGACCGAAGGCGCCGCCGGGGGCCGACTGGACGGTGGTGACCACCTCGCGCCGGTAGTCGGCCGCGGCCGCGCCGAGGGTCGTGCGGGTGCCGAAGACGGCTATGCGCCCGTCGGGCAGGGTCACGGAGGTGATGCCGCTGTCGAGGCCGCCGCCGGGCAGCAGCTCCGGGCCCTGCCAGGTCACGGCGTCGGCCGGCTTCCGCCAGGTCGCGAGGCGCCCGTCGAGGACGGAGAAGGCGTGCAGCCCGCCGTCGGGGTCGCGCTGGACCCAGGAGGTGGAGGTGCCCCGGGCGTACCGGACGGTCTTCGTCCAGCCCCGCCCGGTGGGCCGCACGGACACCTTCAGGTCGCCGCAGCCCGCGTCGGCCTCGCAGTCGTGGACGCCGTTCAGCCAGGAGTACGTCTTGAGGATGTTCAGCTTCGCCTCGGCCGCCGCC
>NZ_MWIG01000095.1:0-5958 GCF_002156145.1 Streptomyces sp. NRRL B-24572
TCGAGCAGGGGGGACCCCCTCGCCCCTTGCGGAGCGCCTGCCCACAACCGGGCGGCGTGCTAGCCCTTCGCGCGCAGGACCTTCAGGAATTCGCGCATCCAGGTGGGGTGGTCCGGCCAGGCTCGGGAGGAGACCAGGAGGCCGTCCACGACCGCCGCGCTGTCCTGGAAGGTCGCACCGGCCGACTGCATGTCGAGTTCCAGGGCCGGGTAGGCCGTGACGCGGCGGCCCTCGAGGCTGCCGATCGCCGCCGTCAGGAGCGGGCCGTGACAGATCTGGGCCACCGGCTTGTCCGCGTCGAAGAAGGCCTTGAGGATCTTGCGGAGCTCCGGGTCGTTGCGCAGGTACTCCGGCGCCCGGCCGCCCGGGATCACCACCGCCACGTACGCGCCCGGGTCGACCTCCGAGAAGGCCAGGTCGGCGGGCCAGGTGTAGCCCGGCTTCTCCGTGTACGTGTCGTAACCCGGCTCGAAGTCGTGGACGACGAAGCGGAGCGTCTTGCGGGCCGGGGCCGCGATGTCGACCTCGTAGCCCTCCTCGAGGAGGCGCTGGTAGGGGTACATCACCTCCAGCGACTCCGCCGCGTCCCCGGTCACGATCAGGATCTTCGCCATGGCTCTCCCAGATCACAGATGGTCGGTCTGTCGTGCTGTGCCCATGCTTGCGCACACGCTGCCCCTGGCGGGGTGGTTTGCCAAGAGGACACGTGTCGCTGTCCATATCGTCAAACTTCCCCCGTTCTTTTGTACGCATACGGCTCATGACGGTTCGGGGGTCATGAGCGATAGGCTTTTGCCGTGATCAGCGCGATACGCCATGGGGGCAGTGGAGCCCCCGGCTGCCGTCCGGTCCGCGACAGCGGCCGGACCGACCGTGCGTTCGCCGATCCCCTCCGCCCGGGCGTGCCGCACTTCGTGGCCGGTTTCGGTCCGGGCTTCTCTCATTCGGGCATAACGTCTCCTTCGACCGGAATCACCGCGTCGTGGCGTTGTGCCCTTTCTTCCACCGACGTCACGCAACGGCGCGCGACAGGAGTCAGAGGACATGCAGACCAAGCTGGACGAAGCAAAGGCCGAGCTGCTCGAGAGGGCCGCTCGGGTAGCTGAGCACAGCCCGGTCGGGGGGCGACTTCCGACGGGCCCGGAGGGCGCGGGGGAGCGCCCGGACCGGGACACCGTGCTCGACTACCTCCAGCGCTACTACCTGCACACCGCGCCCGAGGACCTCGCCGACCGCGACCCGGTCGACGTGTTCGGTGCCGCTCTCTCTCACCACCGCCTCGCGGAGAACCGTCCGCAGGGCACCGCGAACGTGCGCGTCCACACCCCGACGGTGGAGGAGAACGGCTGGACCAGCAGCCACTCCGTCGTCGAGGTCGTCACCGACGACATGCCCTTCCTCGTCGACTCGGTCACCAACGAGCTGTCCCGCCAGGGCCGCGGCATCCACGTCGTGATCCACCCGCAGGTCCTCGTCCGCCGTGACGTCGCCGGGAAGCTCATCGAGGTCCTGTCGGCGCAGATCCACGGCGAGCTGCCGCACGACGCGCTCACCGAGTCCTGGATCCACGTCGAGATCGACCGCGAGACCGACAAGGCCGACCTCAAGCAGATCACCAACGACCTGCTGCGCGTCCTGTCCGACGTCCGCGAGACGGTCGAGGACTGGGAGAAGATGCGCGATGCCGCCCTGCGCATCGCCGACGGCCTCGCCGACGAGCCCACCGCCTCCGACCTGCGGCCGACCGAGGTGGAGGAGGCCCGCGAGCTGCTGCGCTGGCTCGCCGACGACCACTTCACCTTCCTCGGCTACCGCGAGTACGAGCTGATCAACGGCGACGCCCTGTCCGCCGTGCCCGGCACGGGACTCGGCATCCTGCGCTCCGACCCGCAGCACGGCGCCGACGACCAGGGCCACCACGCCCACCCCGTCTCGCCCTCCTTCAGCCGGCTGCCCGCCGACGCCCGCGCCAAGGCGCGCGAGCACAAGCTGCTGATCCTGACGAAGGCCAACAGCCGGGCGACCGTGCACCGCCCCTCGTACCTCGACTACGTCGGCGTGAAGAAGTTCGACGCCGACGGCAACGTCATCGGCGAGCGCCGCTTCCTCGGCCTCTTCTCCTCCGCCGCCTACACCGAGTCCGTCCGCCGGGTCCCCGTCGTCAAGCGCAAGGTCCAGGAGGTCCTCGCGGGCGCCGGCTTCTCGCCGAACAGCCACGACGGCCGCGACCTGCTCCAGATCCTGGAGACCTACCCGCGCGACGAGCTCTTCCAGACCCCGAGCGACCAGCTGCAGTCCATCGTCACCAGCGTCCTGTACCTCCAGGAGCGGCGCCGGCTGCGGCTCTACCTGCGCCAGGACGAGTACGGCCGCTACTACTCGGCCCTCGTCTACCTGCCGCGCGACCGCTACACGACCCGCGTCCGGCTGCGGATCATCGACATCCTGAAGGAGGAGCTCGACGGCACCAGCGTCGACTTCACCGCCTGGAACACCGAGTCGATCCTCTCCCGCCTGCACTTCGTCGTCCGCGTCAAGCCCGGCACCGAGCTGGCGAAGCTCACCGACGCCGATGTCGACCGCATCGAGGCCCGGCTCGTCGAGGCCGCCCGCTCCTGGGCCGACGGTTTCGGCGAGGCGCTCAACGCCGAGCTCGGCGAGGAGCGCGCCGCCGAACTCCTCCGCCGCTACGGCAACGCCTTCCCCGAGGGCTACAAGGCCGACCACTCGCCGCGCGCGGCCGTCGCCGACCTGTGCCACCTGGAGGCCCTCGCCGGCAGCAGCAAGGACTTCGCGCTCTCCCTGTACGAGCCCGTCGCCTCCGGCGCCGGCGAGCGCCGCTTCAAGATCTACAAGACCGGCGCCGAGATCTCCCTCTCCGCCGTCCTGCCGGTCCTCAACCGGCTCGGCGTCGAGGTGACCGACGAGCGCCCGTACGAGCTGCGCCTCGCCGACCGGACCAACGTCTGGATCTACGACTTCGGCCTGCGGATGCCCACGCAGAGCGGGAACGGCGGCGACTACCTCGGCGACGACGCCCGCGAGCGCTTCCAGGAGGCCTTCGCCGCCACCTGGACCGGCCAGGCCGAGAACGACAACTTCAACTCGCTCGTCCTCTCCGCCGGGCTCACCTGGCGCGAGGCGATGGTGCTGCGCGCCTACGCCAAGTACCTGCGCCAGGCCGGTGCGACCTTCAGCCAGGACTACATGGAGGACACCCTCCGCAACAACGTCCACACCACCCGGCTGCTCGTCAACCTCTTCGAGGCCCGCATGGCCCCGGAGCGCCAGCGTGCCGGCACCGAGCTGATCGACGCGCTCCTCGAGGAGCTCGACGCCGCCCTCGACCAGGTCGCGAGCCTGGACGAGGACCGGATCCTGCGGTCCTTCCTCACCGTCATCAAGGCGACGCTGCGGACGAACTTCTTCCAGACCACGGCCGAGGGCAAGCCGCACGCCTACGTGTCGATGAAGTTCGACCCGCAGGCCATCCCGGACCTGCCGGCCCCGCGCCCGGCCTTCGAGATCTGGGTGTACTCCCCGCGCGTCGAGGGCGTCCACCTGCGCTTCGGCAAGGTCGCCCGAGGCGGCCTGCGCTGGTCCGACCGCCGTGAGGACTTCCGTACCGAGATCCTCGGCCTGGTCAAGGCGCAGATGGTGAAGAACACCGTCATCGTGCCGGTCGGCGCCAAGGGCGGCTTCGTCGCCAAGCAGCTCCCGGACCCGTCCGTGGACCGCGACGCCTGGCTGGCCGAGGGCATCGCCTCGTACAAGACCTTCATCTCGGCGCTGCTCGACATCACCGACAACCTGGTCGCGGGCGAGGTCGTGCCGCCGGTCGACGTGGTCCGCCACGACGAGGACGACACGTACCTCGTGGTCGCCGCCGACAAGGGCACCGCGACCTTCTCCGACATCGCCAACGGCGTCGCGGAGTCGTACGGCTTCTGGCTCGGCGACGCCTTCGCCTCCGGCGGCTCCGCCGGCTACGACCACAAGGGCATGGGCATCACCGCCCGCGGCGCCTGGGAGTCCGTCAAGCGGCACTTCCGCGAGCTGGGCCACGACACCCAGACCGAGGACTTCACCGTCGTCGGCGTCGGCGACATGTCCGGCGACGTCTTCGGCAACGGCATGCTGCTCTCCGAGCACATCCGCCTGGTCGCCGCCTTCGACCACCGCCACATCTTCATCGACCCGAACCCGGACGCGGCCACCTCGTACGCCGAGCGCCGCCGGCTCTTCGACTTGCCGCGCTCCTCGTGGGCGGACTACGACACCTCGCTGCTCTCGGCGGGTGGCGGCATCCACCCCCGCAGCGCCAAGTCCATCCCGGTCAACGCGCAGATGCGGGCCGCCCTCGGCATCGAGGACGGCGTCACCAAGATGACCCCGGCCGAGCTGATGAAGTCGATCCTGCAGTCGCCCGTCGACCTGCTGTGGAACGGCGGCATCGGCACGTACGTGAAGTCCTCGGCCGAGTCCAACGCCGACGTCGGCGACAAGGCCAACGACGCCATCCGCGTCGACGGCCAGGACGTCCGCGCCCAGGTCATCGGCGAGGGCGGCAACCTCGGCGCGACCCAGCTGGGCCGCATCGAGTTCGCCCGCGCCGGCGGCCCCGAGGGCCAGGGCGGCAAGGTCAACACCGACGCCATCGACAACAGCGCCGGCGTCGACACCTCCGACCACGAGGTCAACATCAAGATCCTGCTCAACGGGCTCGTCGCCGAGGGCGACATGACCGTCAAGCAGCGCAACAAGATCCTCGCCGAGATGACGGACGAGGTCGGCCGGCTCGTCCTGCGCAACAACTACGCGCAGAACACCGCCTTGGCCAACGCCGTCGCCCAGTCGCCGTCCCTGCTCCACGCCCACCAGCGGTTCATGCGCCGCCTGGGCCGCGACGGGGCCCTCGACCGCTCCCTGGAGTTCCTGCCCAACGACCGGCAGATCCGCGAGCTCCTCAACAACGGTCGGGGCCTGTCCCAGCCCGAGCTCGCCGTCCTCCTCGCGTACACCAAGATCACGGTGGCCGACGAGCTGATCGGTACGGAGCTGCCGGACGACCCGTACCTGCGAGGGCTGCTCCACGCGTACTTCCCGACGCTGCTGCGTGAGAAGTTCACCGAGGCCGTCGACAACCACGCCCTGCGCCGCGAGATCATCACCACGGTCCTGGTCAACGACACCGTCAACACCGGTGGCTCGACCTTCCTGCACCGCCTCCGCGAGGAGTCCGGCGCGTCGATCGAGGAGATCGTCCGCGCGCAGACCGCCGCCCGGGTCGTCTTCCGCCTCGGCCAGGTCTGGGACGCCGTCGAGGCCCTCGACAACGTGGTGCCGGCCGACGTCCAGACCCGGATGCGGCTGCACTCCCGCCGGCTCGTCGAGCGCGGCACCCGCTGGCTGCTCAACAACCGGCCGCAGCCGCTCCAGCTCACCGAGACCATCGAGTTCTTCGCCGACCGCGTCGAGGAGGTCTGGGCGCAGCTGCCGCAGCTGCTGCGCGGCGCGGACCTGGAGTGGTACCAGTCGATCCTGGACGAGCTGACCGAGGTCGGCGTGCCGGAGGAGCTCGCGCTCCGCGTCGCCGGCTTCTCCTCCGCCTTCCCGACGCTCGACATCGTCGCGATCGCGGACCGCATGGGCAAGGAGCCGCTCGCGGTCGCCGAGGTCTACTACNNCCGCGCCTCGATCCGCGAGGACCTCTTCGCGGCGCACGCGGCGCTGACCGCCGACGTCCTGACGGTCGGCAACGGCACGACGAGCCCCGAGGAGCGGTTCAAGGTCTGGGAGGAGAAGAACGCGGCGATCCTGGGCCGCGCGCGGACGACCCTGGAGGAGATCCAGGGCTCGGACACCTTCGACCTGGCGAACCTGTCGGTGGCGATGCGGACGATGCGGACGCTGCTCCGTTCGCACAGCTAGTCGCGTGACGGGAGGGGCCCCGCCGGG
>NZ_MWIG01000950.1:0-4420 GCF_002156145.1 Streptomyces sp. NRRL B-24572
CTCACCACCCCCGAACCCCCGCCCGACCTGGAGCCCCCGCACGGCCGGCTGCCGCTGATCGTCGAACTCCGCAGCTACGCGCAGGCCGCCTGGCGCGACCGGAGCTTCGAGGACTTCCTCGTCCACCAGCACGAGACGGAAGGCCTGGGCCTTCCGCCCGCCATGCTGACCGCGTTCCTCGGTGGAGAAGGCCCACACACCTCCCTCGTGATCTTCGACGGTCTCGACGAACTCTTCGAGAAGGACGTCCGGGACACGGTCGCCCGCCGCATCGCGGGCTTCGCCGCCCGTCACCCCCGGGCCCGTGTCGTGGTCACCTCACGCGCATACGGCTACCAGCGGGCCGTCCTCGACGGCGCCGGCTTCGCCGACTTCATGCTCCAGGACCTCAACAGGGCCCAGATCGGTGCCTTCGCGGAGCAGTGGTTCGCCATCGCCTGTCCCGACGACCGCGACCGGGCCCGGAACCTGCTGGAACGCGTCACCTCGGCCGTGGACACCTCCCCCTCCGTACGCGAACTCGCCGGCAACCCGCTCATCCTCACGATCCTCGCCGTCATCGGCCGCCGCCGCGAACTCCCACGCGACCGGCGCACGGTGTACGAGCACGCCGTCGACGTCCTCGTCGAGCACTGGGATCCCAGCAAGTACCTCAAGGACCGCCGCGTCGACGAACACCTGCCGTACCTCGGCGCGGAGGACAAACGCGAACTCCTCCGGCTCATCGCCCGCCAGATGCAGGAGGGCCACGGCGGCATCTCCGGCAACCACATCGCGGGCCCGGACCTCCTCAAGAGCATCGAGGAGTACCTGAAGGACCGCTACGCCCTGCCCCCGGACCGCGCGGCCACCGCCGCCCGCATCATGCTGGACCAGTTCCGCCACCGGAACTTCGTCCTCAGCCGCTTCGGGGGTGAGATCTACGGCTTCGTCCATCGCACCTTCCTGGAGTACCTGGCGGCCACGGACCTCGCCCACCGCTTCAACCAGCAGCGTGAACTCTCGGAGGGGGATCTCCAGGAACTCTTCGCGACCAAGGTCCACGACCCGGCCTGGCAGGAGATCCTGCTGCTCCTCGTGGGCCTGCTCGACGAACGCTTCGTGGCGGGCGTGATCGACCGCCTCCTGGCACCGCGAGCGATCCGCGTGCCGCTCCGGCACCGGGGGGACAAGGCCTTCACCGAGGTCGCCTTCGTGGCCCGTGCCCTGGCCGAGGTCCGCCGCCTCGGAACGCTCGCTCCACAGAGCGGCGCGATGGTGCGGGAGGTGACGCGGCTGCTCGCCCTCAGCAGGCCGCTGGAGGTGAGCGCGTTCTATCCCTTCCAGAACGTCGCGTCCCTGGGACCGTCCTTCGCCGCCCTGGGAGAGCGCTGGGACGGGCGGGACGAGTACCTGGAGTGGTACCGGAGTTGGTACGGGGGCCACGCGGGAGGTCACGCCTGGTCCATGCCCCTCAACGGCCCGGAGCACCTCGCGGCGGACATCGCGCTGTTCCTGATCGGCAGCGGCGGGACGTCCCGAAGCGCATCCGTGGTGGAGGCGGCGACCGGAAGCGACAGCCCGCTCGTGAGGATCGCCGCCGTACGCCATCTGCTGTGCCACGCCGCCGACGACCCGGTGTCGTGGGACTTCACCCGTCGCTGTCTGCGGGACGACAACCCCGGCGTGCGTGTGGGAGTTCTGGAGCACCTGACGTACAACCCGGTGGGCGCCCCGGAGACGACGACCCGCCTCGCCCTGGACCGCCTCGCCCATGACGACGACCCCGACGTCCGGCAGGCCGCCGTCGAGTGTGTTCCCCGCCAACGCCTCGACGCGCCCGGGGTCCGGGCCGGGTTCGACGCCGCCCTGGGAGACGCCGACCCGCACGTCCGGAGCCAGGCGCTCCGGTGGCTGGTCGGCAACGACGAGGACCCCGAGGCGGCGACGGAGGCCCTGCGGGCGGCGCTACGGGACGAGGACCCCGGCACCCGTGCGGCAGCGCTGACCGCCGCGGAGGAAAGGGCGGAGAACGATCCCGTCGTGCGGGAGCTGCTCCTCGACCGGGTGAGGAACGATGAGAGCCCCCGGGTGAAGGCGGCCGGATGCCGGGCCCTCCGGCCGGGCGACCCTACGGAACGCACGCTGCTCCACGACCTGTGCGGGCACAGCCACCCCGAGGTGCGCAGGGCGGCGATCGGCTGCCTCGCGGACGGCGGGACCATGGTGGAGGAGACGCGGGAGATCCTCACCGGGCTCATGCGAAGCGACGAGGACGAGACGGTGCGAGCCGCCGCCGTCGTGGGCCTTGCGCGCCGGAAGGACCACGACCCCGCGCTGCGTGGCCTGATCCTCGAGAGCGTCGAGAACGACCCGAGCAGAGACGTCCAGCTCCGTGCCCTCCAGTACCTCGCCGACGCCGCGGACGGCGAGGCGCGGGACGCCCTGCTCCACCGTGCGGCACACGACCCCGACGAGCAGATCAGGTGGACGGCCTGCTATCTGCTGACCGCCCACTACGTTGACGATGCGGACGCGATGCGGCACCTCCTCGGCATCGTCTCCGCGGACGACCACGTCTTCGTACGGGCCGGTGTCCTCAGAGCGCTCGGCAGGCGACGCGGCGACAGGCCGGAGGTCCTTGCCCTCGCCCAGGACCGCCTCACCCGCGACCCCGACCCGGAGGTCCGGCTCGTCGCCCTGCGCCTGCTTGCCGACGGCCGGCGCGACGACCCCGAGGTCCTCGACCTGCTCCGGCGCGAGGCCGGCACCGGGACGGACGGGATCCGTGCCCTCGCCCGGAGCCTCCTCGCCGTCCTGGCCCCTCAGGAGTCCTGAACCGTCTCCACCACCCGGAACCGCTCCACCACCAGCATCGTCCCGTCGTCCACGGTGAAGGACGGGTCCCCGAGGCCCTCGCGCATCTCCGCGCTGTGCCAGAAGCGCTCGTGGGCCTCCCGCCACTCCGCGACGGACCGGTACCCCTCGCCCTCGTCGAGAGCGAGGCGCAGGTCCGCCTCGCCGAGGGGCAGGACCCGGACCTCCGTCACCTCGACGACCGCGACCTCGCGGCCGTCCGAGTCGATGAGGGCCGAGCGCTCGCCCACCTCCGGCAGCTCCTCGTTCTCGACCTCGTACTCCACGAGGAGCCCGGTCGTGGCGGTCTTCTCGCCCGAGAGGACGGCGGCGACGAGCGTGTCCCGAAGGGGACCGGGGAAGGCGAGGAGCAGCGGCTTGAGCGCGTGAGGGCCGGTCATGGCCGACAGTCTGTCAGCCACGACCGGCCCTCACAGCCGATCTCCGAAGGGTCACAACACCAGCGACAGCAGCAGCACGAACACGATGCCGACGACCGAGATGATCGTCTCCATCACCGACCAGGTCTTGATCGTCTGGCCGACGGTCATGCCGAAGTACTCCTTCACCAGCCAGAACCCGGCGTCGTTGACGTGGCTGAAGAAGAGCGAACCGGCACCGATGGCGAGGACGAGCAGCGCCGTGTGGCTGGTCGACATGCCCTCCGCGAGCGGAGCCACCAGGCCCGCCGCCGAGATCGTCGCCACCGTGGCCGAGCCGGTCGCGAGCCGGATAGCGACCGCGATCAGCCAGGCGAGCAGCAGGGCCGGGATCGACCAGTCCTTCGAGAAGTCGAGGATCATCTGGCCGACGCCGATGTCGATCAGGGTCTGCTTGAAGCCGCCGCCCGCGCCGACGATCAGCAGGATGCCGGCGATGGGGGCGAGGGACTTCTCGACGGTCGAGTTCAGCCGCTCCTTGGTGAAGCCGGCCGCGCGGCCCAGGGTGAACATGCCGACTATGACGGCCGCGAGCAGCGCGATCAGCGGCGAGCCGATGACGTCGGTGACCTTCTGGACGCCGTTCTCCGGGTCGTCGACGACGATGTCGACGAGCGCCTTGACCAGCATCAGGGCGACCGGCAGCAGGATGGTCGCGACGGTGACGCCGAAGCCGGGGCGCTTCTCCAGGTCCTCGGAAGGACGCGTCGGGATCATTTTTTCGGGGGCCTTGATGTCCACCCAGCGGGCGGCGTACTTGGAGAAGACCGGACCGGCGATGATCACCGTCGGGATGGCGACGACGAGGCCGAGCGCGAGGGTGACGCCCAGGTTGGCGCCGACCGCGTCGATCGCGACGAGCGGGCCGGGGTGCGGCGGGATGAGCCCGTGCATCACGGAGAGGCCGGCGAGCGCCGGGATGCCGATCCGCATCAGGGAGTAGTTGCCGCGCTTGGCGACGAGCAGCACCACCGGGATCAGCAGCACGATGCCGACCTCGAAGAAGAGCGGCAGGCCGATCACGGAGGCGATGAGGACCATCGCCCACGGCATGGACCGCTTGCTCGCCTTCGCCAGGATCGTGTCGACGATCTGGTCGGCGCCGCCGGAGTCGGCGAGCAGCTTGCCGAGGATCGCGCCGAGCG
>NZ_MWIG01000951.1:0-1114 GCF_002156145.1 Streptomyces sp. NRRL B-24572
GAGCTCTGGGAGGTGCCGCCGCCGTTGTCGCGGGTGCTGTGGGTCTTGATGCCCTGGGAGACGAGGGAGGCGGGGGAGGAGATGACGGCCGCGGCCGCGTTCTCGCCGGCGCGGTGGAGGCGGTTGTTGCGGGAGGCGGCGATCTCGTCGCCGAAGCCGGGGACGAAGCGGTAGATCATCGCGGAGGCGAAGATGGCGAGCAGGATGATCGAGAGGCCGGACACGACGGCGGAGACGGAGTCGGGGCCGGTGTCGGAGGAGAGCGCGCCGGCCAGGCCGAGGACGATCACGATGACCGGTTTGACCAGGATGATCGCGATCATGATGCCGGCCCAGCGGCGGACGTGGCCCCACATGTTCTTGTCGACGAGACCGGAGTAGACGACGACGCCGAGGAGCGCGCCGACGTACAGCAGGACGGCGCGGAGGAACAGTTCCAGGTAGAGGACGCCGGCGGCGATGACGGTCACCAGGGACACGATGATCAGCATGATGGGGCCGCCACCGATGCTGTCGCCCTTCTGGAGGGCCTGTTTGAAGCTGCCGAAGAAGATGTCGGTCTGCTGGCCGGTGCCGGAGGCGATGACCTCGGTGATGGCGTCGGTGGCGTTGACGACGGTGTAGAGGATCAGGGGTGTGAAGGCGGAGGCGAGGACCGTCAGCCAGAGGAAGCCGATGGCTTCGGAGAGGGCCGTGGTGAGGGGGACGCCGCGGACGGCCCGCTTGGCGACGGCGAGGAGCCAGAGGAGGAGGGTGAGGAAGGTGGCGGCGGCGAAGACGATGGCGTAGCGGCCGAGGAACTGCATGTTGGTGAAGTCGACGTCGGCGGTCTCTTTGACGGCCTTGGAGAGGTAGTCGATGGTCGCTACGGCGGCGTCGGCGAAGCCGCGGGCGAGGGAGGAGAGGGGGTCGAGGGCGGAGGTGGGGTCGGTGACGGAGGAGCCGCCGCCGGTGCCGCCCGTCTGGCCCTTCTCGCACAGCTCGCGGGCCTGGCCGAAGATGAGCCCGCACTCGTTCGAGCCGGCGGTCGGCGTCGGCGTCGGGGTGGGCGTGGGGGCCGCGTGGGCGGCCGGGGCCAGGAGCAGGGGTACGGAGAGGAACGCGGCCGTCAGCG
>NZ_MWIG01000952.1:0-3607 GCF_002156145.1 Streptomyces sp. NRRL B-24572
GCCCGTTGTGGAGCGGCTGCCCACAACGGGGCGGGCGCAGGTCCACGACGGTGGCGGTGTCGTCAGTTCGCCTCGCGGGGGTCGCGGCGGAAGACAGCCGTCGCTCGGGCCCTCGCCGCCTGCCGCCACCCCGACCAGCGCGCCGTCGTCGAGGCCCAGCGGGACGACGCCGCCCAGCGGACGCGGGCCGCCGAGCGCGGGGCCAGGAGGGCGCGGAGCCGGGTGCGGCGGTCGGCGGCCGCGTGGAAGCCCGCACGGACCCGCGCCGCCTCGGAGGCCAGGTCCGCGACGGGCCGCGGCCCGGGCGCGTACAGCACCTCCTCCACAGCCCGCGCCACCCGGTGCACCGCGTCCGCGGACTCGCCCCGCAACTCGCCGAGGCTGACGATCCGCGCCGCCGACTTGCGAGGCGTCAGGGAGTCGTCCGGCTCGACCCCGTGGTCCCAGGCCGTGTCGTTGACCTCCTCCCAGACCGCGAGGACGGAGCCGTCCGCGCCGAGCCGCCGGGCCCGTACCCGGCTGCGCCACAGCAGGGGCAGGAAGGGCAGGGCGAGGAGGAGCAGGGCCCCTGCCGTCACCAGCGTCACCGTCAGGAGGTCGGGACCCGAGCCGTCCGAGGCCGCGTCCGCGGTCGCCGCGTCCGGGCCGCAGTCGCCGAGCTTCTTCATCTGCGGGGTGCAGCTCTCCGGGGCGGTCGGCGCGGCGGACGGCTGCGCCGAGGCGCTCTGCTGCGGCTGCGCGGGCCCGGTGGCCGTGCCCGAGGGGGTGTCCTCCCGGGTGTACGCGGGGGTGGAGCCCCGCGAGGGCGTCGGCTCGAACCGTGTCCACCCGGCGCCTTCGAAGTACAGCTCGGGCCAGGCGTGCGCGTCCCGGATGCCGACGGAGATCGAGCCGTCGGTCTGCGTCGTGCCCGGCATGAAGCCCACGGCGACCCGCGCGGGGATGCCGAGCGAGCGGGCCATCGCCGCCATGGAGAAGGAGAAGTGGACGCAGAAGCCCTCCTTGTCCTTCAGGAAGCGGGAGATGGCCTGGACCCCGGTGCCGGACACCACGTCGACGTCGTAGCGGAAGCCGCCGTCCTGGGCGAACCAGTCCTGGAGCTTCACCGCCCGCTCGTAGTCGTTGCGCGCGCCCTTGGTGACCTTCAGGGCCGTCGCCTTCACGTCGGCCGGCAGCGAGGCGGGCACCTTGGTGTACTCGCGGCGCAGCTTCTCGGGGGCGGGTCCTGCGCCGGCCAGCTGCCCGGCCGTCGGCTGCACGTCCAGGCTGGAGACCTGGTAGCGGGCGCCCTTGGTGGTCTGCCGGTCGTCGCCGACGAGCATCCGGCCGGCCGGCTCGTACCGCCAGCGTCCTTCGATGCCGACCCGGCCGGCCGGGTACGGCATCGGCAGCCACTTCTGCTCGTATGCGTCGGAGGCGACGAAGTTGCTGGTCACCTCGGTGATCCGGACGCTCTGGGAGAGGCCGTCCGGCCAGGGCAGCTGCTTGGGCACGTCCTCGATCGGGCGGACCGAGGACTTCCACGAGGTGCCGTCGAACTGGTCCAGCGCGACGAGCCGCAGGTACATCCCGCTGGTGTCGCGGGCGTTGGTCCGGTAGCGCAGGACCTCCCGGTCCTCCGGCTGGCGCAGATTGTTCTGGAGGGAGACCAGCGGGTTCACGGCGGAGATCGTGCCGCCCTTGCCGGTGCCCCCGTCCCCCTCGCCGCCGCCTCCGAAGAGACCGCCGGAGAAGCCCGGCAGTGCGAGCGGCGCCACCAGGGCGACGCCCATGGCGACGGCGCCGATCCGGCGGCCGGTGCGCGCCGGAGCGAAGGCGGGCCCGCCGGCGGCGACGCTGGAGCCGGGCCGGCCGGAGCGCTGGGCGCCGCCGAAGACGCGGCCCCACTGGGAGAGCCGGTCACGGCCCTCGGCGAGGAGCAGCAGCAGATAGCCGGAGGCCGCGAGGAGGAACCAGAGCCAGCCGGCGCCGCCTCCGGAGAGACCGGCGGCCACCGAGTACAGGGCGAGCAGCGGCAGGCCGGCCGGGGCCGCCTTGCGGAAGGTGACCGCGAGGGCGTCCACCAGGAGCCCGATCGCGACGACGCCGCCGACCAGCATGAGCCGGATGCCCTCGGTGTCGGGCGCGGGGATCGCGTACCGGCCGACGTCCTCGGCGCCCGCCTGGAACAGCTCGACGGCGTGGGTGAGGACCTCGGGGCCCGGGAGGAACCACAGGAGGGCCTGCTCGCGGGCGAAGCACACGGTCAGCGCGAGCAGCACGGCGACGAGCTGGGCCAGCAGCGTCAGCGGCCGGGCCAGCGGCACCCGGCGGGCCAGTGTGCCCACCCCGCTCACCAGGGCGAGGACGAAGGCCGCCGTGAAGATCCAGGTCGCCGGCTTCACCAGGGGGAGCAGCGCCCCGGCCGCCATCAGGGTGGCGCCCCAGGAAGCGAGCGTCAGCCGTGTGCGGCCGCTCATGACCATCCTCCGTAGGTGTCGGCGGCGGCGGTCTCCGGGCGGAGTCCGGCCGCCTGCTGCCACAGGTCGGCGAGCGAGGCGCCGGGCGGTACGGCGAGGGCCGTCCAGCCGGCCTCCCGCAGCTGCCGCACCCGGTCCTCGACCGCTCCGGTCACCGAGCCGCCGGTGAGCCAGGTGCCGGAGTCCAGGACGAAGGCGACGGCCGCGCCGGTCCGCCCGCGCATCCTGGCGGTGAGGGCCGCCTGCTCCTCGTCGAGGTCGCCGAGGAAGGCGATGAGCAGCCCGTCGCCGCCGCCGCGCAGCACGTCGGAGGCGCGGGAGAGTCCGGCTCCCTCGGAGTGGTCGACGACCGCGAGGGTGTCCATCATCAGTCCGGCCGCCTCGGCCGAGTCCTGGGCCGAGCCGGCGAAGCCCTCGGCGCCCTCGCCGGGGATCGCGCTGCCGGTGTCGGTGAGCAGCCGGACCGCGTAGCCGCGCTCCAGCATGTGGACGAGGGCGGAGGCGGTGCCGGAGACGGCCCATTCGAAGGCGGAGTCGGGGCCCGCGCCCTGGAAGGCGATCCGGCGGGTGTCGAGGAGCACGGTGCAGCGGGCCCGCTGGGGCAGTTCCTCGCGGCGGACCATCAGCTCGCCGTAGCGGGCGGTGGAGCGCCAGTGGACCCGGCGCAGGTCGTCGCCGTGGCGGTAGGTGCGCGGGATGACGTCGTCGTCGCCGGCGAGCGCGAGGGAGCGGGACTGCCCGTCCCCGTACCCGGAGGCCTCGCCGAAGAGCTTCACCGGCGGGAGGGCCTCGGTGCGGGGCACGACGGTGAGGGTGTCGTACGCGCTGAAGGAGCGGGTCAGCTCGCACATCCCGAAGGGGTCGTTGAGCCGCAGCTGGAGGGGGCCCAGCGGGAAGCGGCCGCGCAGGTCGGAGCGGACCCGGTAGGACACCTCGCGCCGCCCGCCGGCCTCGACCCGGTCGAGGACGAAGCGGGGGCGGGGCCCCAGCATGTACGGCACGTGGTCCTGGAGCATCAGGAGGCCGGTGGGGAGCTTGGAGACGTTCTCCATGCGCAGCTGGACCCGGGCCTCGGTGCCGGTCTCGACCCGCTGGGGGGTGAGCCGGCGGGAGGCGGCGACCCGGTAGCGGGTCCGGTGCAGCACGAG
>NZ_MWIG01000953.1:0-206 GCF_002156145.1 Streptomyces sp. NRRL B-24572
CCCGCCGCCGTCCCCGTACCCACCCCGGAATCCGCGGTGCCGTCTCCCGCTCCGACGGCGGCGCAGGAGGAGCCGGGGTCCTGGCGGCTCAGGGCGCGCGCGTGGCTGCCCGCCGCGCGCGCCCTCGGGTACGTGACCTTCGGGGCGCTCCTCGGCACGGTGGCCAGCGTCCTCGTGCTCGCCCCCGGCGCCGGCACGGGGCAGGA
>NZ_MWIG01000953.1:304-627 GCF_002156145.1 Streptomyces sp. NRRL B-24572
GCCAGTCCGTCTGGGGTCGCATCGAGAGCGGGGCCATCGGCGACTCCGTCACGATCAAGGACAAGGGCGGCACCGAGCTGACCGCGCAGATCCGCGTCGAGCGGGACACGTACACCCGGATGCTCGCCGTCGCGGCCGACCGTCCCTGGCAGGAGGTGACGATCTGCGGGGCGATCCCGCGCTTCCACGAGCAGGAGTGCTCGCCGGACGGCGCCGTGCAGCCGTGACGGTCCGCCGCCATGTCCCAGAGGCGCAGGCCGCGTTCGGCCAGCCGGTCCGCCAGTCTGCCCCGGGCCGTCTTGCCGATCCTGGAGAGCAGATAG
>NZ_MWIG01000954.1:0-1785 GCF_002156145.1 Streptomyces sp. NRRL B-24572
CGGCCCGGGCCGTACACCGCCGAACTGCTACGCGGTCACTTGACCTTGATCTGGTCGTAGACCGGGACGCTGAAGGGGTTCAGGGTCACGTTCTCGACCTTGTCCGAGTAGCCGGCGCTGCCGTTCTGGTACCAGAGCGGGATGGCGCCCATGTCGTCGCGGAGGACTCCCTCGGCCTGCTGGAAGAGGCCGACGGCCTTGTTGATGTCGGACTCGGCGTTGGCCTGGTTGACCAGCTTGTCGAACTCGGGGTTGGAGTACTTGCCGTCGTTGGACGAGGCGTTGGTGTAGTACAGCGGCTGCAGGAAGTTCTGGATGAGCGGGTAGTCCATCTGCCAGCCGGCCCGGAACGGGCCCTTCAGCTTCTGGGTGCTGGCCTGGCTGCGGAAGTCGGCGAAGGTGCCGATCGGGTTGCCGACGCAGGCCTTGTTGTTGCCGAGCGCGTTGTTGATGGAGTTGCAGACGGCGTCCACCCACTCCTTGTGGGAGCCGGTGTCGGCGTTGTACGAGATCGTCATCGTGCCGCCGGGGATGCCGCCGCCCTCGGCGACCAGCTTCTTCGCCTGGGCCGCGTCGTACTTGCAGAAGTCGCCGCAGACGTCCTTGTAGCCGCCCTCCGAGCCGAGCACCGGGGAGGTCCAGTCGACGGCGGGGGTGCGGGTCTTCTGGAAGATCGTCTCGGTGATCTGCTGGCGGTTGATCGCCATCGAGAGGCCCTGCCGGAGCTTCTCCTGGCCCGGCTTGTTCCACGCGGGGTCGTAGAACGGGAAGGAGATGGTCTGGATGATGCCGGCCGGGACGTTGATGTACCGGCCGCCGAGGTCGGCCTGGACGTTCTTGAGCTGCGCGGCGGGCACGTCGTCGACGAGGTCGAGGTTGCCGGCCGTCAGGTCCGTGTAGGCGGTGTTGTTGTCCGTGTAGACCTTGAGGTCGATGCCGCCGTTCTGGGCCTTGTCGGGGCCGGGGTAGGCGCCCCACTTCTTCAGGGACATCTGGGAGCCCTTGGAGTAGGAGTCGATGGTGTAGGGCCCGTTGCCGATGGGCTTCGAGAGCCAGCCGGCGTGGTCGCTGTAGAAGACCTGGGGAAGCGGCGAGAAGGCCGCGTAGCCGAGGGTGACGGGCCAGGTGGAGAACTTCTGGGTGAGCTTCACCGTGAAGGTCTGGGGGCCGGTCACCTTGAGGCCGGACATGGTCTCGGCGGTGGGCTCGCCCTTGTCGGGGTGGACCTTGTCGTAACCCTCGATCTGGCCGAAGAAGAACGCGTTCTTCTGGTTGTTCTTCAGACTGGCGCCGTAGTTCCAGGCGTCGACGAAGGACTTCGCGGTGACCTTCTCGCCGTTGGAGAAGGTCCAGCCGTCCTTGACCGTGATGGTGAAGTTCTGCGAGTCCGTGGTCTCGATCTTCTCGGCGAGCATGTTCTTGGCCTCGCCGGTCTTCGGGTCGTACTGCTTGAGCCCGCGGAAGATCATGGAGAGGACCTTGCCGCCCTGGACCTCGTTGGTGTTGGCGGGCTCCAGCGGGTTCTGCGGGTCGCCCCACGAGGAACTCACGATGCCGTCGGCCCCTCCGCCACCACCGCCGCTGTCGCCGCCACCACAGGCCGTCGCCGCGAGGGCGACGGCGGTGGCCAGTGCGGCCCACTTGGCGTGCGTGGCTCCGCGCATGGAGTGCCTCCCGTAACTTTTGCCGAGACTTAGGCCCCCATATCACCTCAACCCGGACAGGGCCGCATCTTGGCGACAGCTGTCCGGGGAAGCGGGCGTCACGACGACCGGTCATGGCGGA
>NZ_MWIG01000955.1:0-607 GCF_002156145.1 Streptomyces sp. NRRL B-24572
GGCCGCCCAGCGGCTGCGCCACCAGGTCTTCGCCGGTGAGATGGGCGCCCTGCTCGACGGTCCCGAACCCGGCCTCGACGGCGACGCCTTCGACGCGTACTGCGACCACCTCCTGGTCCGGGAGGAGGGCACCGGCGAGGTCGTCGGCACCTACCGGATCCTGCCGCCCGACCGGGCCGCCGTCGCCGGACGCCTCTACTCCGAGACCGAGTTCGACCTCACCCGCCTCGCCCCCGTCCGGCACGACCTGGTGGAGGTCGGCCGCTCCTGCGTCCACCCCGCCCACCGCAACGGCGCCGTGATCGCCCTCATCTGGGCCGGCCTCGCCCGCTACATGACCCGCACCGGCCACAACTGGCTCGCCGGCTGCTGTTCGATCCCGCTCGCCGACGGCGGCACCCTCGCCGCCGCCACCTGGGACACCGTCAAGGCCAAGCACCTCGCCCCCGAGGAGTACTGGGTCACCCCGCACAAGCTGTGGAGCCCCGACGGCGTGACCCGCCCCGAGGGCCGCACCGAGCTCCCGCCGCTGCTCCGCGGCTATCTGCGGCTCGGCGCCTGGGTGTGCGGAGCCCCCGCGCACGACCCCGACTTCGGCACCGCCGAC
>NZ_MWIG01000956.1:0-4009 GCF_002156145.1 Streptomyces sp. NRRL B-24572
GGCCGCCGAACTCGACGGCGTCCGCTTCGACTTCGTCCCCGCGCACCACTGGTCCAAGCGGACCCTCCTGGACACCTGCCGCTCCCTGTGGGGCGGCTGGGTGCTCACCGACCGGGCCGGGCGCCGGATCCACTTCGCCGGGGACACCGGGTACGGCCACTGGTTCGCCGAGATCGGCCGCCGCTACCCCGGCATCGACCTGGCGCTGCTCCCGATCGGCGCGTACGACCCGCGCTGGTGGCTCAGCGACGTCCACACCGACCCGGAGGAGGCGGTCCGCGCCCACCAGGACCTCGGCGCGCGGCGGATGGCGCCCATGCACTGGGCCACCTTCGTGCTCTCCTCGGAGCCGGTCCTCGAACCCCTCACCCGGGTCAGGGCCGCCTGGGAGAAGGCCGGTCTGCCCCGCGAGGACCTGTGGGACCTGCCGATCGGCGGCTCACGGGTGCTCGCGCCCTGACGGGGCCTCCCGGGGGGTCCCCCGAAGCCGCCGCCACAGCGCCGGGACCGCGCTGATCAGCACCGTCAGACCCACCGCCGCGACGACTCCCTGCCAGGGCTCGGGGAAGAGCGAACCGCCCAGGATCCCGATCAGCTGGTACGTCGCCGCCCACGCCAGGCAGGCCGCCACGTCCGCCCGGACGAAGCGGCGCAGCGGCATCTGGGCGAGCAGGCACGCCAGCATCACCGGGATCCGCCCCGCCGGCACGAGCCGGGACAGCACGAGCACCGACACCTGGTGCGTGTCGAGCCGCTCCTGCGCGTGCGCGAGCCGGTCCGCCGTCACCCGGGACCGCAGCGCGGCCAGCCACCGCGAGCCGTTGCGGGAACGGACCCCGCGCTGCCCGAGCCAGTACAGCGCCGTGTCGCCGAGGCAGGCGGCGAACGCCGCCACCAGGAAGACGAAGAGCAGCGAGAACGGCGAGGACTGGTGGAAGGCGACCACCGCCGCCGAACTGACGATCGCACCCGTCGGCACGACCGGCACGAGCGCGCCGAGCGCCACGAGCAGGAACAGCGAGGGATAGCCGACCGCCTGCTGCGTCGACTCCGGCGGCAGCTCGCGCACCGCCGTGACCATGCCGGTGAGCCCACCGATCACCGCGCGGCCTCCGGACGTACGGGTCCGCCGGACAAGGCGCGACCTCCGGCCTCCACGCGCCCTCCCGTCACCGCGCGACCTCCGGCCGCACCCGGTCGCCGTGGCCGAGGAGGTGGACCGCCACCTTCGGCGCGAGCCGGGCCGCGTGGCGGACGAACTCGTCGCCCGGCGCGTGGAACTCGTGCGGCCGGACCCCGTCGAGCCCGATCGGCCAGTACGTGCCGTAGTGCACCGGCACCGCCGCCGCCGGCGACAGCGCGGCGAGCGCCCGGGCCGCCCGCCCCGCGTCGAGGTGGCCGTGCCCGAGGTACGGGCCCCAGCCGCCGACCGGCAGCAGGGCCACGTCCACCGGCCCCACCGCGTCCGCCATGCCGTCGAACAGACCGGTGTCCCCGGCGAAGTACGTGCGCGCCTCGCCCTCGACGACGTACCCGAGCGCGGGGGAGCGGTGCGGCCCCACCGGCAGCCGCCGCCCGTCGTGGAGCGCCGGGACGGCCCGTACCGTCACGCCCTCCACCGTCACCGTGTCGCCCGGCTCCACCTCGGTCAGCCGCAGCCCGGCCCTGTCGAGCCTGCGGAGCCCGGGTACGGCGGCGGGCGCGCCGCGCGGCACGAGGATCCGCGTCCCCGGCGGGAGCAGGCCGAGCGAGGGGAGGTGGAGGTGGTCGGCGTGCAGGTGCGAGACGAGGACGGCCTCGGCGCGGGCCGCCTCGGGCGGCGGCAGGGCGCCGCGCCGCCGACGCAGATGGGCGAGCCGCCGCGCGAACAGCGGATCGGTGAGGAAACGGACCCCGGAGTCCTCGACCGTGCAGGTCGCGTGCCCCCACCAGGTGACCTCCACGGCATGCCGCCCTTCTGCTCTCGGTCGTCCGTGCTCGTTCCGTAACGAGAGTAAATGTCCGGAGCATGCTCCGGAGGATGTTCGGGCGTCACCTTCCGGCAGTAGGGTCGGCCCATGGACGACGTTCGGGTGGCGGCGATCGCCAGCCTCACCCCGCTCGAAGAGCTGGACAGCGACCCCTTCCTTGTCGACACGCGCGGCCAGCACGCCGTGTGTGCCCGCTGGGCCGACGACAAGGGGTACGTGCTGGCCCGTCAGCTGTTCTGCTACGGAATCCGCCCCGACCACGCGGAGCTCTGGGCCGACGTGGAGGCCGGGACGGTGGACCTCTTCGTGGCCCCCAACGAACGGGTCCTCGCCCGCGCGTTGACCTCCGTGTCCGGCTTCCGCGCCGAGTGCGAGCGGCGCGGCGTGCGGGTGGAGACCGTCGGACTTGACGAACCCCCGTACGACACGGCCGCCAAGGCGGGGGTGCACCGGCGGCTCTCGATGCCCACCGCCGGATACGACGGCTCCTGAACCCCTGGCTCCTGACACGGATCCCGCCCGATCGGGCCCGTTGTGCCACGCTTGAGGCAGGAAACGGGCGAAAGGTGAAGCGGGCGTGGGTGACGGGCGATGGGGTGGCGCCGACCGCTGGCGGTCCGCGGGCGGGACGGTGACGCGGGTGATCGTCGTCTGGGCGGTGTCCACGCTCACGATGCTCCTCCTCGCCGGCCTCCTTCCCGACTTCCGGCTCCAGTCCGCCGACGGCGACAGCTTCACCAGGACCGCCCTCACCGCCGCCACGGCCGCGGGCGCCTTCGGTCTGCTCGTCGCGCTCGTCTGGCCGCTGATCGTGCGGGCCCTGCTGCTCGTCCCGGCCCTCCTCCTCGGCCTGCTCGTCTTCTTCCTCAACGGCTCCCTGCTGCTCGTCGCGCTCTGGCTGATCCCCGACGGGCGCGGCGCCGCGGCCCCCGAGACGGCCGTCGTGGTCGCCGCCGTCATGTCCGCCGTCGCCTCCGCCACTTCCACGGCCCTCGCCGTCCGCGACGACGACGCCTACCGACGCCGGCTCTACCGGCTCACCGGCCGCACCCGCCCCCGCGACCCCGGCGACACGGCGGAGGCCGTGCCGGGCACGGTCTTCCTCCAGCTCGACGGCGTCGGCCACCACGTGCTGCGCGGCGCCGTCGCCGACGGGCTCATGCCGACCGTCGCGGGCTGGCTGGACGCCGGCCACCGGCTCACCCCCTGGCGCACCGACTGGTCCAGCCAGACCGGCGCCAGCCAGCTCGGCATCCTGCACGGCTCCAACCACGACGTGCCCGCCTTCCGCTGGTACGAGAAGGACACCGGCCGGCTCATGGTGTCGAACCGCCCGGCGAGCGCCGTCGAGCTCCAGCGCCGGGCCGTGCGCCGCACCGGGGACGGCGGTCTCCTCACCGTCGACGGGGCCTCCCGGGGCAACCTCTTCAGCGGCGGCGCCGACCAGCTCGCCCTCGTCCTGTCGATGGCCGCCCGGCGCGGCCGCCGCAACCGCTCCCGGGCCGGCTACTTCGCGTACTTCTCCGACCCGGCCAACGCCGTCCGCACCGCCGTATCGCTCGTCGCCGAGTGCGTCCGGGAGATGTACCAGTCGACGCGGGCGCGGCTGCGCCGGGAGACCCCGAGGGTCTCGCGCGGCGGCACGTACCCCTTCGTCCGGGCCTTCGCGACGGTCGTCGAGCGGGACGTCGTGGTCTCCGCGGTGATGGGGGACATGCTGGCCGGGCGGACCGCGGTCTACGCCGACCTCGTCGCGTACGACGAGGTGGCGCACCACTCGGGGCCGCACGGCCGGGACACGGACCAGGTCCTGAAGCGTCTCGACCGGGCGATCGCGCTCATCGCGACCGTCGCCGAGCACGCCCCGCGCCCGTACCGGATCGTGCTCCTCTCCGACCACGGACAGAGCCCCGGCGAGACCTTCGAGTCGGCGTACGGTCTGACGCTCAAGGAGCTCGTACGGGCCGGGTGCGGGCTGCCGGTGCCGCGCCGGGTGCGGCGTACCCGTCGGGGGCGCCCCCGGACGGAGTCCGGGGGAG
>NZ_MWIG01000956.1:4028-4184 GCF_002156145.1 Streptomyces sp. NRRL B-24572
CTCGCCTCGGGGAACCTGGGCCTCGTCTCCTTCCCCGACGTGCCGCACCGGATGACCCGGGAGGAGATCGACCGCCGCCATCCGGCGCTGCTCCGCACCCTCGCGCACCATCCGGGGGTCGGTTTCGTGCTCGTGGCGAGCGCCGAGCACGGCTCG
>NZ_MWIG01000957.1:0-514 GCF_002156145.1 Streptomyces sp. NRRL B-24572
GCCACCGTCGCCCTGGTCGGCCCGCGTTCTCGCGAGGTGCTCGGCTCGCTCGCACCCCGACTGGCGGTCGCCAACGACGACTTCCCGTTCATGGCGTGGCGGGAGACGACGGTCGCGGGCATCGAGGCGAGGGTGTGCCGGATCAGCTTCTCCGGCGAACTCGCCTATGAGATCAACGTGTCGCCGTGGGAGGCCCTCGCCCTGTGGGAGGCGCTGTACGAGGCAGGCGCCCCGCACGGCATCACTCCGTACGGGACGGAGACCATGCACGTCCTGCGCGCGGAGAAGGGGTACCCGATCATCGGCCAGGACACCGACGGCACGGTCACGCCGCAGGACCTCGGCATGAGCTGGGCGGTGTCCAAGAAGAAGCCGGACTTCATCGGCAAGCGCTCCTACGCTCGCGCCGACACCGTCCGCCCCGACCGCAAGCACCTCGTCGGCCTCCTCCCCGAAGACCCGGCCGTCCTCCTCCCCGAGGGCACCCATCTGGTCGCCGAGGGCGAACTGCCCG
>NZ_MWIG01000958.1:0-1970 GCF_002156145.1 Streptomyces sp. NRRL B-24572
CCGGAACCCAAGCCCGAGCCGAAGCCCGAGCCCAAGCCGGAACCCGAGCCCGACTGCTGGACCGTGGACCTCGGTTCATGGGTGGAGCACTGGCTCGGCGGGTCCGTCTGCGTCCCGAAGGACGAGTGGAAGGACGAGACCGACCTCGACTGGAAGGACAGCTGGCAGGACGACTGGAAGGAGGACTGGCAGGAGGCCTGGCCCTTCTGACGCTCCTCACGGGCGGCGGTGACGGAGCTCATCCGCCACCGCCGCCACCACGCCCGAGCGCCCGCCCGACCCAGGCCCGTTCCCGTGCCTGCCTGGCGACCCAGCGCCGGGCGTCGGCCGCGCCCGCGCGCAGCCAGAGGAGCGGGGCCGTACCGCGTCCGGTGAGGAGGAGACGCCGGTTGCGGACCGGTTCGGGCCGCCAGTGCTGCTTGTACGACTCGCTGCCCCGCAGCATGCTCAGCGTGGCCCGCCCGCCCGCGCTGGTCTCGCGCGCCCCGTGCCGGAGCAGCATCGTCGCCACGTCGACCTTGCGGGCGCGCAGGGCGGGGTCGGCGCCGTACAGGTAGCCGCCCGCGAGCCGCGGGGACATCAGGGTCAGGTCGGCGGCGACGACGTCCCCGGCGAGCCGGAACTCGGTGACCATCGCGTCGCCGCGCTCGACCATGGGCCGCACGGCCCGGGTGAGGTGCTGGGCGAACCGCTCGCTGGTGTGCTCGGCGGTCACGCCCCGGCCCTGCCACTGGAGCTGATGGAGCCTGAGGAGCCGGTCGAGGGCGGCGGGGACCTCCTCGCCGGTCACCACGCGCGCGTCGATGCCGAGCGCGTCGAGCTTCCGCAGCTTGGCGCGGACCCGCTGGGCCTTCCCGGACGGGATCCGTTCGAGGAGCCCCTCCATGGGGACGGCGGGCAGCTCCAGGCAGAGCGAGTCGGGCAGTCGGCGGCGCGGCCCGCGCCAGTGGGCGAAGACGCGTTCGCTGGCCGCCCCGGGCCGGACCTCCCGCAGGTCGAGGACCGCGCCCCGGGCGGCCCGGGCGAGGGCACCGGCGAGCGCGGGCGCCGCCTCGGGGCAGGCGTCGTCGAGGAGGACGTCCGTGAAGTCGGTGATGGCGCCGCCGAGCGGGGTGAGGACGGGCAGCGGTCCGCGGGCCCGCATCAGGGGCGCGGCGGCGACGAGCTCGCCGCCCTCACGTCGTACGAGCACCACCCGCAGCGCACCGGGCCTGCCGTACGAGAGCCACCAGGAGTGCAGCCAGGAGTGGGACTGGAAGGGGGTGGCGGAGGAGCAGCGCCCGTACAGCGCCGTCCACTCGGCCGAGAGCCGCCCGAACTCCTCCTCGTCACGGCAGACCTCGGCCCGCAGGGTTCTCGGGCTCACACCGCCTCCGCCTTGTGCGTGGCGACCGCCGGGGCGGGCACCGCGGCGGTCGCGGCCGGGGCGGTCGCCTGCCGGGAGTGTCGGGCGCCGTCGCGCGTGGCGGCGCGCTTCGGGCGGACCAGCAGGACCAGGCCGCCGAGGAGACCGCCCGCGCAGCCCCCGACGAGCGCGGAGAGCGGCGCGGAGGGGGAGACGGGGGTGAGGGGCTTGGTGGCGCGGGAGAACTGGACGACCTTCACTCCGGTGTTGCCGGCGACGTGCGCGCTGTCGAGGACGAGTGCGCGGGCCACCCCGTCGGCCATGGAGACCGCCTGGGCGGGCTTCGCCGACCGTGCGGTGATCGAGATCATCGGCGCGTCCGGGGAGGTCGCGGCCTGCACGTTCTTCCGCAGGGTGTCGGCGGTGACCCCGGCCCACACCTGGGCGTCTCCGGTCACCGCGATGTCGGTGGCGACCCGCCCGTACGCCTGGGCGAAGCCGAGCGCCGCCGAGGCGTCGGACTTCTCGGCCGGTACGACGATGACGTAACTGGTCGCCGCGTACTCCGGGGTCTTCAGGGCTCCGTAGCCGCCGCCGTCCTCGCCGGGGCGGTGCTCGGCGGCGG
>NZ_MWIG01000959.1:0-3022 GCF_002156145.1 Streptomyces sp. NRRL B-24572
TCGGCGGAGCGTACGACTCCGCCGGTGCCGAGCCGTTCCTTGCCCACCTCGAACTGCGGCTTGACCATCAGGACGAGGGCGGCTCCGGGCGCCGTGCAGGCCGCGAGGGCGGGCAGGACGAGTCCGAGCGGGATGAAGGACAGGTCACCGACGACGAGGTCCACGTCGTCGCCGTCGACGTCGGCTACGGACAGCTCGCCTGGTCGCTGCAGAGCGACGAGCGCGTCACCGTGAAGGACCGCACGAACGTACGCGAGTTGACGCTCGACGCCATCGACGGCGTCCCCGTCGACCTCGTCGTCGGTGACCTGTCCTTCATCCCGCTCGGACTCGTCCTGCCCGCCCTCGCGGCCTGCACGGCGCCCGGAGCCGACCTCGTCCTGATGGTCAAGCCGCAGTTCGAGGTGGGCAAGGAACGGCTCGGCACCGGCGGAGTCGTACGCTCCGCCGAACTCCGCGCGGACGCCGTGAAGAACGTGGCCCGGCAGGCCGGAGAGCTCGGCCTCGGCGTCCTCGGCGTCACCGCCAGCCCGCTGCCCGGCCCCTCGGGCAACGTCGAGTACTTTCTGTGGCTGCGGGCAGGCGCGCCCGCGCTGGATCCGGCGGACGTCGACCGCGCCGTGGCGGAGGGACCTCGTTGAACTCAACTGCAGCAGCATCATCGGGAACAACACGCACCGTCTTCCTGCTCGCGCACACCGGCCGTCCGGCCGCCGTGCGCAGCGCCGAACTGGTCGTCCTGGGGCTGCTGCGGAGCGGCATCGGCGTCCGCGTCCTGGAGGCCGAAGCCGCGGACCTGCCGCTGCCGCCGTCCGTCGAGAAGGTGCCGGAGGCCTGCTCCGACGCGCTCGACGGCTGTGAACTCCTCGTCGTCCTCGGCGGCGACGGCACCCTGCTGCGCGGCGCCGAGTTCTCCCGCGCCTCCGGCGTGCCCATGCTCGGCGTCAACCTGGGGCGCGTCGGCTTCCTCGCGGAGGCCGAGCGCGACGACCTCGACAAGGTCGTCGACCGGGTCGTCACCAAGGCGTACGAGGTCGAGGAGCGGATGACCCTCGACGTCACCGTGTACGAGAACGGCGACGTCCTGCACCGCGACTGGGCGCTCAACGAGGCCGCCGTGCAGAAGGTCTCCCCGGAACGGATGCTGGAGGTCGTCCTCGCGATCGACGGGCGCCCGGTGACCGGCTTCGGCTGCGACGGGGTGATCTGCGCGACCCCCACCGGGTCCACCGCGTACGCCTTCTCGGCGGGCGGGCCCGTCGTCTGGCCCGAGGTCGAGGCGCTCCTCATGGTCCCGATCGGGGCCCACGCCCTCTTCGCCAAGCCCCTCGTCACCACCCCCCAGTCGGTGCTCGCCGTCGAGGTCGAGCCGCACACCCCGCACGGGGTGCTGTGGTGCGACGGGCGGCGGACCGTGGAACTCCCGGCGGGCGCGCGCGTCGAGGTCCGGCGCGGTGCCGTGCCCGTGCGGCTCGCCCGGCTGCACCACGCCTCCTTCACCGACCGGCTCGTCGCCAAGTTCGCCCTGCCTGTGTCGGGGTGGCGGGGCGCACCGCGCTGATCCCCGGCCCGCTCCGTAACGAGTGGTGCTCCCGGGGGTTACGCACGGGGGCGATGTCGCATCCGACCCGGGAAACCTCGTATGGTCTGGGGCGTGCTGGAGGAGATGCGGATACGGTCGCTCGGGGTCATCGACGACGCGGTGGTCGAGCTGTCGCCCGGCTTCACCGCGGTGACCGGTGAGACCGGTGCGGGCAAGACGATGGTCGTGACCAGCCTGGGGCTGCTGCTCGGCGGACGTGCCGACCCGGCCCTGGTGCGGATCGGCGCGGCGTCGGCCGTCGTCGAGGGGCGGATCAGCGTGCCCCCGGGCTCGTCCGTCGCCGTGCGCGCCGAGGAGGCCGGTGCCGAGCTCGACGAGGGCGTGCTCCTCGTCAGCCGTACGGTCTCCGCCGAGGGACGCTCGCGCGCCCACCTCGGCGGGCGCTCCGTGCCCGTCGGGCTGCTCGCCGAACTCGCCGACGACCTCGTCGCCGTCCACGGCCAGACCGACCAGCAGGGCCTGCTCAAGCCCGCCCGGCAGCGCGGCGCGCTCGACCGGTACGCGGGCGAGGCCGTCTCCGTGCCGCTCGCCGCCTACGGCGAGGCGTACCGGCGGCTGCGGGCCGTCACCGCCGAGCTGGACGAGATCACCACGCGGGCGCGTGAGCGGGCCCAGGAGGCCGATCTGCTGCGCTTCGGGCTCGGCGAGATCGAGGCCGTCGAGCCGCGCGTGGGCGAGGACGTCGAACTCGCCGCCGAGGCCGAGCGGCTCGGCCACGCCGAGGCCCTCGCCTCCGCCGCCGCGCTCGCGCACGGCGCGCTCGCGGGCAACCCCGAGGACCCCGAGGCCGTCGACGCGACCACCCTGGTCGCGGGCGCGGGCCGGGCCCTGGAGGCCGTACGGTCGCACGATCCGGCGCTCGCCGGGCTCGCCGACCGGATGGGCGAGATCTCCATCCTCCTTTCGGACGTGGCGCAGGAACTGGCCGGATACGCCGACGACCTCGACGCCGACCCGCTGCGGCTCGCCGCCGTCGAGGAGCGGCGTGCCCTGCTCACCCAGCTCACCCGGAAGTACGGCGAGGACATCGCCGCCGTCCTCGCCTGGGCCGAGGAGAGCGCCGGGCGGCTCGGCGAGCTCGAAGGCGACGACGACCGCATCGAGGAGCTCACCGCCGAACGGGACCGGCTGCGCGACGAGCTGTCGGTGCTCGCGCAGGCGCTCACCGACGCGCGCACGGAGACCGCCGCCCGGTTCGCCGAGGCGGTCACCGCCGAACTCGCCTCGCTCGCCATGCCGCACGCGCGCGTGTCCTTCGCCATCGCCCAGACCGAGGACGAGGAGGGCGTCGAGGTCGGCGGCCGCCGGGTCGCCTACGGCCCGTCCGGCGCCGACGAGGTCGAGCTGCTGCTCGCCCCGCACCCCGGCGAAGACGACCTCCACGGCGAGCATCACGCGGGACAGCTCGCCGCCGGACGC